>JANOCH010000712.1:0-11064 GCA_031412015.1 Chitinophagaceae bacterium | reverse complement strand
AAACTCAGTAACGCTATTGAAAAAAAATGGTCTGATCCACTGCTTGATCAATATATCGCACCACATCCTTTGCTGGGTAAAATAACCCTGCGGGAACTAGGTTATTTTACCATCTATCATACACAGCACCATCTATCTATTATAAAAGAAAGATTATCGGAAAATAATACGGATTCCCGATAATAACCCCCCTCATATTTGACGTTCTTATTCTTACAAGTTTCCCATTACCTTTGCGCCGGCTATGATACAGTATTTCAAAAATATCAACCATCAAACAGTCGAGATAGACAAGCCGGAAGATGGCGCCTGGATCAATGTACTGCCTCCATTGAAACAGGAAGAATTTTCGGAATTGTCACAGCAACTGGATATTCCGATCGACTTCCTGACCGACTCATTAGATATAGATGAAAGAAGTCGCTTTGAAAAAGAAGGCACGGTAAGGCTTATTGTTATTAAAACACCTACGGAAAATAATTCTTTTAACGAAAGTGATGCCTACTACATTACCATACCCATCTGTATCATTCTTACGCACAATCATACGGTAACTGTCAATTCATTTGAAAATACCGCTATTAAAAAATTTCTGACCACTTTTCAAAATCGTGATTCCGATAAAAGAAACATGATCGTGCTGAAAGTATTTGAAAAGATCGTTCAGAACTTTCTTGCACTCCTGAAAGAGATCAACCAGCGACGAAATGTATTTGAACAAAAATTGTATGATGCGAGCCGGAATGAACATTTGCTGGAACTGATGCGTATTCAAAAAAGCCTGACCTATTTCGTCACCGCATTACGATCCAATGAGCTGCTGTTCATGAAACTGGAACGAACCAATTTCCTCGGATTTAATGAAGACGAAAAAGAATTTCTCGCCGATCTTATTGTTGACAACTCGCAGGCACTTGAAATGGCGAATATCTATGCCAATATATTGAGCAGTACGCTGGATGCTTTTGCAAGTATTATTGCCAATAATCAGAACCAGGTACTGAAACGTCTCGCTGTCATTACCATCGTACTCACCTTCCCGGTTTTAATTTCGAGTTTATTTGGCATGAATGTGCGCAGCGGGTTCGAACATTCGCCTTATGCATTTTATATCGTAGTGATCCTTTCATTAGCTATTTCGTTAACGATAGGTTGGCTCTTTCTCCGTAAAAAAATATTTTAAGATTTTATGCCTGTGTTTACTATTCGTGTTTATGGTATCCTGATCAATGACAACAAGCAAGTACTGGTCAGCGATGAGTACATTCGTGGGAATTATTATACCAAATTTCCCGGGGGTGGTTTGGAATTTGGTGAAGGCACGAGGGATTGCCTGAAAAGGGAATTCAAAGAAGAAATGGACCTGGAAGTAGAAATCGGCGAGCATCTTTATACCACCGATTTTTTCCAGATGTCAGCATTCAGACCCGACCAACAGATCGTCTCGATCTATTATATCGCAAAAGCTTTAGAAAAAATAAAAGCGCCACTTCGGGATAAGCTATTCGATTTTGATGAACGCCAAATGGCCGTCTATAATGATACCGGTGAAACAGAAACATTTCGCTTTGTCGACTGGGAGCTTTTTTCTCCGGAAAGTGTGACGCTGCCGATAGATAAGGTGGCCGCACAACTGGTGAAAGGAAAATTCTAGACTACAATATTCTTCAGGCCAGAGTTAACGGCTGATCAAAACTCTGCCCTTTTCTTTGACCGATTTGTAAATCGCTTCTACCACTGCAATATCCTTCCATCCTTCTTCGCCGGGCACCAATACAGGTTTGTTATTGATTATCGCTAAAGCATCCTCATCCATTTGCTTAGCCTGTTGATTGGGAATTCTTTCATTCAGCTTTATACCATCTCTTGTTGAACCGTTTATTCCGCTATAAGCCTGGAAGGGCTCCAGCTTGTAACCACCTCTACTACAACTTACATCCAGCGTATTCATGCCTTTTCCAAAACTCGTCTCGCCATTGGCGATAGCGCCACCAGGAAACTCCAGCGTGAATTGCATGGTTTCATCTACTTCCGTATAGATCTCGGGTCGAACGGTACTTTGTTGCGCGGTTACAGCAATAGGCTCTTCTCCCGTTACATAACGGGTAGCGTTTAAAGGATAAACTCCCATATCATACATAGAACCTCCGCCCATCGCCTTTTTCTGTTTCCAATGATCGGTCCTCGGATCAAAATAGCCGGCAGCCGCCTTTACTTTCAGAATATCTCCGTACTTTTTATCTTTTCTGAATTGTATGATTCGTTGTGTGTTAGGTTCGTGGTGCATGCGATAACCAATACTGAGTTTTACTTTATTCTTGTTACAAGCATCGATCATAGCTTTGCATTCAGCCGCGGTCACGGCCATTGGTTTTTCACACCAAACATGTTTACCGGCATTGGCAGCCTTTATCACATACTCTCTGTGCATGGAAGGCGGTAGTACAATATATATTACATCAATGTCAGGATTGTTAGCGATGCTGTCGAAACTCTTGTAGTCATAAATATTCTTTTCAGGAATATTATATTGTTGTTGCCAGCGTTTGGCTTTATCGGGTGAACCTGTGACAATACCAACCAGGGAACAATATTGCGTTAATTGTAAGGCAGGAGCCAGCAAATCCGTACTATAATAGCCCAGGCCCACCAGGGCCACACCCAGTTTTTCTTTTTTCTTTGGGAACAGCATAGATGGAAATTCAGGGCTGGCAATAGTTAATGCGGCCAGGCCTCCTAATGTATTTTTAATAAAAATCCTACGTGTTTTCATGATCTTTTATTTTAATTTCAAACCTATCTGATTTCATTGAGACCGACAGCCCTGGAAAAATCAACTGTCAAGTCTCTCATACATACGAAGCCTGTTTTTGAGTGCATTCATCTCGTTCTGCATGGTCTTTATCTGTTGCAGCAGGTGATGGATCGTCTCGATACCCTCCAGGTTAATATCCATATCATAATGCAATCGTACCAGTTTCTCCAGTTCCGGCAGGTGATCCCTATTGATAAAAGCGGCTTCTTCAATAGTGATGATTTCAAGAAGTCCTGATTCACCAAGGGAATGTAAAAAAGATATCTCTACATTATGGGATATACAAAATTCGTGAGCTGCTACCATTTCTTCATTTGTCATGGTATCAATTTTTAGATGCTATTTTTGATAATTCAGTGAAAAGCTCCTTTTGTTTTGGGGTAAGATCTGCCGGGATCTTCACATTAAAAGTCACATAGAGATCACCGTACTCTCCTTCTTTTTTATAGACAGGGAATCCTTTTCCTTTCAATCTTACTTTCGCACCGTTTTGCGTTCCGGTAGTGACATTTAATTTTACTTTACCGCTAAAAGTCTCAACTATCGTTTCGCCGCCCAATACAGCAGTATAAAGATCGATTATTGCTGTTGTGTAGAGGTCGTTGCCAGCTCTTTTAAAATGAGCATCACCTTCAATACTAAATGTAATGTAAAGATCCCCCGCAGGGCCACCGTTTGCACCTGGCCCCCCATATCCCTTTAACTTAATTACCTGGCCATTCTCCACCCCTGCCGGGATAGTAATTCGGATATTCTTACCATTAACAGTCAATGTTTGCTGGTGAGGTGCATACACATCCTTCAGGCTAAGTCTCAATTCAGCATTTAAATCCTGTCCCCGGAATTTTGCCTGGGTTCTCCTTCCTCCTCCTGCTGAGTTCCCAAAAAGTGATTCAAAAAAATCTGAAAATGCTCCTTCTTCATTACCGGAAAATGATTGACCGCCGCCATCCCATGATCGTTGTTGTGAATCCTTCGCTCTTTCAAACTGCTCCGCATGCTGCCAGTCTTTGCCATACTGATCATATTTCTTTCTTTTTTCAGGGTCGCTTAATACTTCATTGGCCTCATTGATCTGCTGAAATTTTTTATGCGCCTCTTTGTCATTGGGATTCAGATCCGGGTGCATTTTCCGCGCCAGTTTACGATAAGCTTTCTTGATATCATCCTGTGTTGCCGTTTTTGGAACACCCAGTACCTTGTAATAATCAACAAACTCCATTTCAACTATTTTTCATAATTAAACTATTCACCTATGTTGCTGTTAAGTTACTGCATTTATTAAAACAAGTGGTAAGCGTATTTATAGTTGGACAAAGTTATTTTCGCAAGCCGATAATCCCGAAATTCTTACATTGAAAATCAATTAATATACCAAAAGAGTTATGCTACTGCTGTTTTTATCACTCCTGGTTTTGCTGGTTGTCCTTGTTTATGCATTCATGCAACAGGCCATATTTGGAAAGACGGCAACTGGTGAAAGACTGCAAAGGATAAAAAAATCGGCCAACTATAAAGCTGGCTCATTTAGCAATTTAAGTCCAACGCCACAACTAACAGAGGGTGCCGGATTTTTCTCTGTCCTTGCAGAATTTCTGTTTGGAAAAAATAAACGGGCCTCGCCAAAAGATATTCTGCCCTCTAAAAAAACCGATCTTTTGAAACTGGACCCGCAAAAAAATGTATTGGTATGGTTTGGACATTCTTCCTATTTTATGCAAATAGATGGAAAGAAGATATTGGTGGACCCGGTGCTCAGCGGCTCAGCTTCTCCTATCGCCACTACCAAAAGTTTTAAAGGCAGCGATGTCTACGCGGTTGACGAACTTCCCGTAATCGACTACCTTTTTATTTCTCACGACCACTACGATCATTTGGACTACAAGACGATCAAAAAACTAAAACCTAAAATCAAAATACTGATCTGTGGTCTTGGAACAGGCGCCCATTTTGAACGTTGGGGATTTGATGATGATCGAATCATCGAAAAAGACTGGAATGAAGAAATACGGCTTGATCCTGGCTTTACCGTTCACACCGCTCCCTCAAGGCATTTTTCTGGACGAAATTTCAACCGGAATAAATCGCTTTGGACATCATTCGTATTGCAAACCCCGGGAATGAAAATTTTTATCGGCGGCGACAGCGGTTACGATGCACATTTTACCGAAATAGGACAACAACACGGCCCGTTTGACCTGGCGATCTTAGAGTGTGGTCAATATGATAAAAGCTGGAAATATATCCACATGATGCCTGCCGAAGTATTACAGGCTTCCCGGGACCTGAGAGCCGAACGTTTAATGCCTGTTCATTGGGGGAAATTTTCGTTGGCCAATCATGCCTGGGACGATCCAATTCGCAGCATCATCGAATTGAACAAAGAAAAAAATATACCGTTGATCACTCCTATGATAGGCGAAGAAGTCGATCTGGAAAACATTCACCAAATTTTTTCGGAATGGTGGACGACTATTAATTGACCTGAGAATAATTGGACGTTGATCATGGCAATTCTTTCACCTTCATCTTTCTCCATTTCACTTTGATGCCGCCACCATCATGTATCTGCAGCGCAATAAAACCCTCTCCTTTTCCAATTTTTTCATCTTTCAAGGTTATCATTTGCTGACCATTCAACCAGGTGGTTATTTCATCATTGACCACACGGATCTTCATGGCATTCCACTCCCCTGTTTTTAAATATTTTTCGTCCTCGGGTTTGGGTTGTATCAGCCAGCCGCGGCCATACGATTCGTAAATACCACCGGTATGGTTGCCCGCCGGTGCAACTTCCACCTGCCAGCCGCTTATCTTCACACCATCAATGGACGAACGAATAAATACACCGCTATTGCCATTCGCCTCCTGCTTGAATTGAAGCGTCATCTCAAAATTCTTATACGACTTGTTCGTTGACAAATAACCGTATGCTTTATCAGGGCCGCTCTCACACACAAGCTCTTTGTTCTCCACATACCATTTTTCCGTACCATGAACGGTCCAGCCTTTCAGGTTCTTTCCATTAAATATTTTCTTTTGTGCGGGTAATACCAGGGTTAAACAGAGGCAACAGCAGAGTAAGCAAATATTTTTCACGTTAAATAATTTGCGGTTAAGATAGGGAAATTTGGCATCTTAACAGGTGAATATATCTTAAACTCATTGAAAACCTGCTATATAAGCCAGGCTCCTTTTTTTTTGCTACTTTTTTTACTAGTTAAGCAACCCTTTACTATTCTTCCCGTATGTATATATTGTAATAGATTTGAGACAGCAAAACAAGATCGGCAGGCTTGTTCGTCATTGATTGTCATCTTAAAAAAGTACGGCTTCGACCGGATTGTAAACTTACAATAAACCCTTTAACCGGATTTTGGAAGATATAAGGCACATTATAAAAAGATGCGTGGCCAACGATCATAAATATCAAAAGATGTTTTATGAGCAGTATCGAGGCTATGCCTTAAAAATTGTGTTCAGGTATATATACCGGTATGAAAAAGCTATAGATGTATCGACTGACGGTTTCGTAAAAATTTTCGCCAATATTTCAAAATTCAAGCCCGAAAATGAAGATGCTACGGAAAAAATATTAATGGGCTGGATAAAACGGATCATGATAAATACTTCCATTGATGAATTGCGTAAAGCAAATATGCTACCGGAAATAGGGGGTATTCCTGAACATGTATGGGAGATAGCGGATAACAACCAGGATGCAGATCAACTATTGTTATATAAGGATCTGATCATACTGGTCAAAGAACTTCCACCGACATACAGGGCGGTTTTTAATTTACATATTATTGACGGATACACACACAGCGAAATAGCCGACCTGTTGAAAATAGCCATTGGCACGTCAAAATCGAACCTGTCAAAAGCAAGGGTGTTATTGCAAAAAAATATTAAAAAAATGGAGGAGGGTAAGTTATGCAGGATTTAGATCAAAATATGGATGACTTATTCAGAAAAGCTGCGGATGATTATCCACTGAAGCTGAATGAAAGCCAATGGGATGAAATTGCTGCACTCCCTGAACAGAGACACTTAAACAAGGCTGCTGCTAAAAACCCTATTTCAAAAAAATATACAGGCTTACTAATAATTTTCTTGTCGCTATTATTGACCACCGGGCTGATCACAAACAGGTTTCAGGCTATTAAACAAATCAGCCAGCCTTCACCCCCAGTTGAAAATAAAATGATTATCCCGGGTGTTACCAATAAAACCACAGATTATACTAATAATAAGTTAACCGAAAAAAAACAGCCGCGACAAAAAAATTATACAAGTCAACCAACTTTACAATCATTCATCGATTATTCTTCTTCGATCGCAAAAAAAGAAACGATTCAAAAAAAATCAAAAAAAGATTTTTCGTTTAAAGATCAAAGCAATCAATCTCCGGAAACCAGTCTTGTAAATACAAACTTATTGACAAAGAATACGACTGAAACAAGTAATAGTATCGCACCGGTTATTGAAAAAGAAATTCTGGCTGAAAGCAATAAAACTGAAGTTGATAAAGACAGTATTCATCAAACAGAAAACCAGCTATTAATAGAAACCCCCACTGAGAAAATGGCGCCCGGTCGCAATAAAGGCGTATATTTTGGCGCCGTGGCAGGTCCTTTGTTTGATGAGGTAAAAAACCAGGGATTGAAAAAAACAGGATTCAGTGCCGGCATCATTGCGGGATACCAATTTAAAAAACATCTATCGGTTGAAACGGGTCTGTTGTTTGCAAAAAAACCGTATTTCAGCACCGGCAAATATTTCAGCATGGATAAAATAAGTAATTCGATGCCGGTTGGTATGGAAATACTAAGCCTGGAAGGAAACAATTATGTACTGGAAATACCTGTAAAACTGAAATATGATTTTTCATACCGCACTAAGAGCAACTTCTTTTTATCAGCCGGTATCACGTCCTATATTAAGACGCATGAAAAGAACGATTACCTTGTATTAATAAATGGCCTGCAGCAAAACATGATCAGCTCTTATAAAAATAAATCAAGATCGCTGGCAGCTACTTTTGATATCAGTATTGGCTATGAACATAAAATCAGCAAGTCGAATCATATCCGTATTGAACCATACTTACAAATTCCCCTGAAAGGCATGGGAGTGGGTTCGATGTCAATGATCAGCACGGGTTTCAGGATAGGGCTGACAAAATTCACCAGGTAAACAACAATTTCTTAACCCCATTAAACCGGCCAAAAGCCGCAACAGGAGAACTATTGCCCGGAATGTAATTAGCAGCCTGGCATAACCGGGGAAAATCCCGGAAATCCTACAAAAGCACCCATTACTTACCATTTATTTTAAAATGTTTCCAATTATCAATTAAAAAAATAGCATTATGAAACAAACAAGAAACATGATCGGGATGGCTCTCATTTCCCTGCTGTTTGCGGCTTGCCAGAAAGATAGCCGCTTAATTACCGAAACTAATGACAAAGAAAAAAAAGAGGAAGCTGCCACAACCGCTTCCCGTGGTGGACATCATGGAGATAATGAGTCAGGCCCGGGTATGGTATATACATTAAGTAACAAAACGGATGGCAATAAAGTAATATCCTATCGCCGTGCGGCTAATGGCAAACTAAGCTTTTCTCAAGCTTACCCAACCGGGGGCAATGGAACCGGCGGTGGCCTGGGAAACCAGGGTGCAGTTGTTTTAGCGGATAATGATGAGGTTCTTCTTGCTATTAATGCAGGCAGTAATTCTGTTTCATCGTTAAAAATTACCGGCAACGGACTTAATCTAAAGTCAACGGTCAACTCAGGAGGTATGATACCAGTTAGTATTGCTGTACACAATGACCTGGTATATGTTTTAAACGCCGGAGGTAATGGAAATATTTCCGGCTTCAGACTACTAAATAATGGCAAACTTAACCCCATTCATAATTCTACAAGACCATTGAGTATAGCGGCTACAACCGGTCCGGCTCAAATATCGTTTGTATTAGGTGGCAAAGTATTGGTAATAACGGAAAAAGCAACGAATACAATAACAACCTACACTGTCAATGAGTGGGGTGTTCCCGGGGTCATGCATACCAGGACTTCATCAAGTCCGACTCCTTTTGGGTTTGCGAACGGCAGGTTGGGTACCATTTTTGTTTCGGAAGCTGTGGGTGGGGCTCCGGGGGCCAGTGTTCTTTCCTCCTATCGTATCCGCCTGAATGGAGAAATTTCGTTGCTAGATGGATCTGTTGGCGCCGGTCAAAGTGCAGCATGCTGGGTAGTAATAACTAAAAATGGCAATTATGCTTATGCGACCAATACAGCCAGCAATAATCTTTCAACTTTCAGTATAAACTCTTTTTCAGGAGATATAGGTGTTCGTGAAGCAATATCTGCCACAACACCTGCCGGTCCCATAGATGCAGCATTGACCAACAATTCTAAATTTTTATACGTACTTAATTCCGGCGGCAATAGCATCAGTGTATTTGGTGTAGGCGGCAATGGTAATCTCAACTCCGTTCAGCTTGTTGGCGGCTTACCACAAGGAGCAACAGGATTAGCGGCAAAATAAAATAATTATTAACCGGGGCAACTATTAATACAACGGATGCTCCGGTTAACATTGAAAAGATTGGTGTATCAATTTTCATTATCAATAACTAAATCATGAAACATATTATTAAACTCTTTGTGATAATAACCATACTGTTTTTAGCAGCTTGTAAAAAAGAAACGACTTCCACTGATCCGGTCAACGAAATGCCGACAACGGCCGCTATTGGGATTGATAGCGGTTCCTTTTCCAACGGTCCCTATGGGAGTGTAAGCGGCAAGGCCAAAATCTATAAAACAGGAGCCAAATATGAATTAGCGCTGGAAAATTTTTCGAGCAGCAACGGGCCCGACCTGAAAGTGTACCTAAGCAAGGAAAAGCAGCCAGTTAATTTTGTAAATCTCGGATCATTAAAATCAACCGCCGGCAATCAATTGTACGCCATACCTGCGGGTGTTAACGTGAATGATTACAAATACGCATTGATCCATTGCCAGCAATACAATCACCTGTTTGGATTCGCTGATTTAAGACCCTAAAAACATTGTATGAAAAAAGTACTCTTTCTTTTTACTAGCCTTCTGTTATGCCTTGCCGCTTTTTCACAGGGTTGCAGTGACGCTGGCTTTTGCAGCCTCGGGATATTGAAAAATAATACGGCAGGTACCGGCAAAAAATATTCCATTTCCGTTGGAGCCAACTATGGAGCTGGTGAACAAAACACCAGTACTTTCAACCCCTACCTTGAATACGCCGTAAAAGCTAATGATCATCTTAGCGCTCAGATAAAAATTACATCAGTATATGCCACTGGTTTTTTAGGCTCTACTTTTAACATAGGGGATATTTTTGGCTTTGCCAATTATACGATAAAACCCAAAAGTAGTAACCGGCTGAGTTTTTTGAGTGGTATTAAAATACCCCTCTCTTATTCCAACGATAAAAA
The DNA here is from genome assembly GCA_031412015.1 of Chitinophagaceae bacterium. Classification (GTDB taxonomy): domain Bacteria; phylum Bacteroidota; class Bacteroidia; order Chitinophagales; family Chitinophagaceae; genus Terrimonas_B. The sequence goes on along the minus strand of JANOCH010000712.1, from coordinate 762 downwards.
TAAAGAGGGGAAACCACTTCCATTAGACTATCAATCCAGCATTGGCACGTATGATTTTATTGCAGGCGTCAACTATATTACCAGGGAAAAATGGGAATTAAATACCGGAATACAAATACCGGTTATTCAGAAAAATAAGAATACTTTCTTCCCTGATGAATATTCAGATCCCCTTATAAATAATTTTTCAGCTACCAATAATTTTAAAAGAAAAAGCGATGCCCTGCTAAGAGTGGGACATTATTTGTATTTAAAAAAATCGTCAGTTACACTTAAACCAAACATTCTTGCTATTTATCACCTGGGCGAGGACAGTTATGAAAACAGGTTGGGCCAAAGAGAAAGTATTACTGGTTCTGATGGGCTGACAATGAACGCCGGCATCATGGCTACGAAAAGATTTAAGAATAACAATCAATTAGAAATAGTTGCCGCAGCTCCTTTTATAGTAAGAGATACAAGACCTGACGGACTGACAAGAAGTGTTGTACTAAATATTCAATACAGCTTTCGTTTCTAATTATAGTCCTATAGATGCAGGAATGCTCAACTTACGACCTCTCCTTCGAGGTCGTAGTCAAATGCTTTAGTTATTCGAACATGGCAAAATTCACCGATCGGCAGTTTTTTAGCGGAATGAATCACCACTTCATTATCCACTTCAACGCTGTCGAATTCGGTGCGACCAAGGTAACGGCCGGATTCTTTTTTATCGATCAGGGTCTTAAATACTTTCCCTATTTTTTGCTGATTTAATTCATA
>JANOCH010000711.1:0-1851 GCA_031412015.1 Chitinophagaceae bacterium | reverse complement strand
CTTAACAACGGCTACAACCCACTGCGCAATGGAGAGATACAGATCATATTACTGCCCCATTATATAGACGCCTATTCGGCCACCGGCACTACGCATGGCCTATGGAATCCGTACGATTCCCATATTCCGTTGCTTTGGTATGGTTGGGGTATTAAGCAGGGAAAAACAAATAAAGAAACTTATATGACCGATATTGCTCCTACCCTGGCGGCCATGCTTCGTATACAAATGCCCAGCGGCTGTGTAGGACAAGTAATTGAAGAAGTAATGAAATAAGAACTCTTTTGCTGAAAACCTGTAACATGGTATTGCTCATGGGAAAAACCAGATGGTACATTTTTTCATTCCTGCTGCTGAATGTACTCGCAGCTTCTGCTCAAAAGACAATCAGCAGATCCCGCTTTTTTAAAAAGGATACGCTGATAACAATGGATCTTTTTACCGATCTTAAAAAATTAGTCTCCGAAAAGAAACTCGATAGTTATCAGCCGGCAAAAGTGACCTTCCGATTTGCAGATAGTTCGGTGATATCCGAATCAATAACTTTAACCGCCCGGGGAGAGTTTAGAAGAAAGAATTGTTTTCTTCCTACACTAAAGCTGGATTTTAAAAATGCGGCTGCTCCGAAATTATCGACACTTAAAAAACTAAAATTGGTATGCGGCTGCGACAAGGGTCTCCAATTTGAACGCCTGGTATTGAAAGAATATCTCGTTTATAAGATTTACAACCTGCTCACAGATATGAGCTTTCGGGTAAGGCTACTGTATGTAAATTACCAGGATACGAAGGAAAAAATAAAATCATATAGCCAATATGGTTTTTTGATCGAAGATGTTGATGATATGGCTAAACGGAATAAATGCTTTGAAGTGGATAAACCCGCTTTTAATACAGAAAAGACCGACCGGCAACAGACGACGCTGGTGTCGCTCTTCCAATATATGATCGGGAATACCGATTGGGCGGTTCCAAATTATCACAATATAAAATTGATAAGGACGGTGACCGACTCTTTTTCATTTCCCTATGTGGTTCCCTATGATTTTGATTTCTGTGGTATTGTTGATGCGAAATACGCCACTCCACAGGAAGAGCTGGGTACAAGCTCAGTTAAAGAAAGAGTATACCGCGGTTTTGGCAGGAATATGGCGGAATTGCAATCAACACTTAATATTTTTAGAGAGAAAAGAGCGGAGATCGAAAAACTGGTGATGGGCTTTGAACCGCTTACCATTCGTTACCGCGAGGAGATTATGGACTATTTAGATGAATTTTATAAAGACATTGAGAATAAGAATTTTGTGGAAGAAGTTTTCATTAGAAACGCAAGATTGAATTAATAAACTATTCTCTTATAAACTTGACACCATGGATTTAAAAGCATTATTTGAACAGGCTACGGCAGACAGTAAAAATTTGAAAGAGAAACCGGACAACAATACGTTGCTTCAAATGTACTCGTTGTATAAACAGGCTACAGAGGGAGATGTGAATAGCGAACCGCCTTCCAATCCATTCGACTTTGTCAACAAAGCCAAACACCAGGCATGGTCAGACCTCAAAGGAAAAACAAAAGAGGAAGCTATGCAGCTGTATGTATCGTTGGTGGAGAAATTGAAAGGATAGAGTTTATTTTTTTGATCAAACTGAAGATTTCGAAGCTAATCAGCTTTCGTAAGACTGTCATGCCGGGTCACAAAGGACATAATTAGAGACAGTAGTTAGAGATAGGTATAAAACACAAGCAGAACAAAACCAAAATTGAAGGTGCTATTGGAACCGCCACAAACTATAATTCTTTCAGAATGCGGGGACCGTTCATTGCAGAATACCAAGCGGAAAATATCA
>JANOCH010000710.1:0-2076 GCA_031412015.1 Chitinophagaceae bacterium | reverse complement strand
CATTAGCTCCATTCAAAATGCTGTCCTTCCTCTTTCCCCGGTTAAAAACTCCTTCGTGATCATAGTGAGCCGAAAACAATATCACTTCTTTGGGTCTTGATTTGCCCTGCAATTGGCCTACGACATTATACTCCACATTCGCGTAATAATTATTTACACCTGAAAGTGAAAGAGAGTCCGGTGGAGCAGAAGCACAAACCAACAGTGTGTTATACTTTAATCCATCCGCAGGCAGATCAATTTTTGGTGGAAAATAGTTTTCTTTATCAGGCTGCGGCTGATCGCTCCAAAGAATCAGGTTGTTTTTTATAGACTTATAATTCTCCAGGATATTCTCCGTAAAAAACGAATCGATCTTGATAACCGTAAAATCTGAAAGACTCATAGGAGAATAATTACCTGGCGCCGGGTGAAAATATCTAAAAGCATCCGTAGCGATTTTTCTACCATTCCAAACCAATGCATCCGTCACCACATTCGTACTCCCGCCAAAGGGACGGAATGGCATATAGTAACCGGCATTACCGGGAAACGCCTGCAAACCACTTTTTTTAAATTCATCTCCAATAAATAACCCGGCTTTCAGTAATGAACTGCTGCCGTTACCCCGGCCCTTCAAGGAGTCATTCGCTAAAAAATGGATGATCCTCGCAGCTTCTTTTTCTGTAATTACATCGATCTTACCCTGGGCAAATAGAAACGGCTGCACTGTTAAAAGAGCAGCCATTATAAGAATGATTTTCCTCGTCATAGATAATGAAAGATTTTACGACCTCACCCCCAACCCCTCTCCAAGGGAGAGGGGGTAAAACCTTTACTTTAAATCTTCCTTCCTAACTCTTGACGGAGATTCCTTTCCGGCAACAATCGTTTTTGAACTCAGCGCTATAGATTGGATGATCATTGCCATATTTTCCATATCCAGGGTTTCGACATGATCGCTTACTTTATGATAATTTGGTTCGCTATCCATTTTAGACGTAGAAATAGTATGGGCAGGCACACCCAGTTTGGCCAATGTAGCATTATCCGACCGATAGAACAATTGCTGGTCGGGATAAGGATCCGAATGAAACGTAAAGCCCGTTCCTTCGAGGTTCTTTTGCAAGATCGTCCCCATATCCGTTTTTTCATACCCGGTGATATAAGCCGAATTCTTTCCCCATTTGCTTTCCGTCCCTATCATTTCAATATTGAACATGGCCATCACCTTGTCCGAAGGAAATTGTTTAGAGAAATACTGTGAACCAAAGCCACCCACTTCCTCCGCCGTAAATGCTGCAAAGACCAGCGTACGTTCATTGTTTTTTGCCGCCGCAAAATATTGAGCCAGCATAATGACAGCCGTGATACCGGCGGCGTCATCATTGGCGCCGTTAAAGATAGAATCACCATTGACCGGTTTCCCTACTCCAATATGATCATAATGACCGGAGAAAATAACATATTCATCTTTCTTAGTTTTTCCGGGTAATATGCCTACCACATTCGCCAGCTTCTGTTCTTTTATTTCATGTTTAGCGGTGATGCTGAAATTTTGGGGTATCGAACTGCCTAATACGAAGACAATGTTTTTATCCGTTTTCAAAACATTGCGTTTAAAAAAACTCAAGCGCGGAAAATTTTTTGAAAAACTGGTATCTACCAGTATGACCAAGTTTTTACCCGAACCTGCCAGGTTAGTAGCCTCCTGGAAAATATTTCCACCTGCTTTAATCGAAGCTGTTTCATACCCGGAACTTTGATCGATACTAAAGTCGGCTTGGCACGTAATAATAAGGATCTTCTGCGGATCAACCGCTACGTTATCAAAGGTAGCAGACAGGCTCACCTGTTTGGGAGTGACCATTGCAAACTCCTGGCGAAAACTATTGCCGCTGTTCCAGGTTTTCAATCCCGCTGATTTAAACTCAGCTGCGATAAAATCGGCAGCTTTGTCTATTTCCGGGCTATACACTTTTCTTCCCCTCATAGCATCAGAAGCCAAAACGTTTTCAATCCTGCTTACTTCTTTAGCATTAATAATGGAGCTGATCTTCTGAGCAAATAAAAACGGGGCTATTGATAGCAATAACC
>JANOCH010000709.1:0-4043 GCA_031412015.1 Chitinophagaceae bacterium | reverse complement strand
AGCAATGACACGTCTTCGATCTTTAGCCCATCCACAGGAATCGGATCTAAATAAACGATCCGGCACCTCCCCGGTGTCAGGGAGAGAATCTCTTTATAATTCATCCTGGCATACGTATCAGGGAATAACACCGGTTTTAGGGGAGTTTGTGTTTCAATGGCAAGTCGAAAGGCGCCATCATAAAAGTCCTTCAAAGGTTTATTCGTCATATTAAACGTTCCTTCGGGAAAAACTAAAACGGATATCCCTTTTGAAATAATTGATTTGAGTATGCGAATACTCTCTGCCCTGTTTTCGGGGCTACTTCTGTCAACCGTTACGATCGCTTTTTTGTAAATAAATCCAAACAAAGGGACTTTTGACATCTCCACCTTTCCTAGAGGTCGAACAGGCTGCCGGTATGCTTTGACCAATACCGCTGAATCAATATAGGAAATATGATTGCTTACAAAAATGTATTGCTTTGTTTTATCATGTGGTGATACATATATCCTTTTCGAGTAAATCAAGATCAGCGGAAACCAAAGATCGGCCCATAGTGTACACAAACGAAGTACCATATTCCCGCCTTTGATCCTGCCAAAGAAACTGGCGATAAAAGCAAAGGGAAGGATCAGCAGCATAATACCCACAAACGTGAAGAGCCCATAAATGCTATATATCCATTGCAGGGGCTTTAAGAACAACCGCATCAATTCTTTTTTTTATATTTGTCATCATCGCCCGGGCAATGACATTCCCAATTAGTGTCGAGGTCTATGCTGGTAACCACTTTTGTTTTCAGATCGCATTGTGCAAATACAATACGAACCCGCTGGTCGTCGCTGGTGACCCCTTCTAAAGCATAAGTAGGACATGGCTTGTCGTTCACTTCACTTTTGGCATAATTTATTTTTCCGTCCCGCATGATCCCTTCTACTTCGGCCTGCGTTATTTTCCTGCATTGCATCCGGCATTTAGCATGCTCTGTGTACTCAATATAGGCCACCCTCCGATCAAACCCCCTGTTGCGATTGACTCCCGATGACGCATCTTTAGGTTTATTAGTAGTTACATCTTTTTTTGGTTTGGTCGTCTCGGATGCCTGGTACCTTTTCACAAAAAAAAGTATGACTGCTAGTAGGATGATTATCAGGAATGGTAGCCATTTCTTATTCACAACCAAAGATTTGGCTAAAAGTAGGGAAAAACTGGACTGTTTTGGTATTGGCTTGGGGGTTCATATGTTACCGGGTTAATAAATTGATTCCCCTGGGATCGATTGGGCAACTTTCCCGGCGTTAACTTGTCAACCTTCCGCAATCAGCCTACCTTTGCCGCCCTATGGCTGAATCCCGGACAGTTGCATTTCATACATTGGGTTGCAAGCTCAATTTTTCGGAAACCTCCTCGCTTTCCCGTTTACTGGAAAGTGAAGGTTTTATGAAAAAAGAGTTTGACGATATGGCCGACGTGTATGTGATCAATACCTGCTCTGTTACCGAAAATGCCGATAAGGAATGCCGCCACCTGGTGAGACGTATTCAGCGAAAGGCGCCTGAAAGTTTGGTGGTGATCACCGGTTGCTATGCCCAATTAAAACCAAAAGAAATTTCTGAGATCCCTGGCGTCGACCTTGTTCTAGGCGCTGCGGAAAAGTTCAATATCGCTCAACACATACGTGAACTCAGCAAGGGAGATTCCGCTAAGATCTGCAGTTGCGATATTGGAGAAGTTTCGGGTTTTCACCTGTCCTACTCGATGAATGACCGAACCCGTACGTTTCTTAAAGTGCAGGATGGATGCGATTACAATTGTTCTTTTTGTACTATCCCCATGGCGAGAGGAAAAAGCCGGAGCGATAGTATCGCCAATGTGGTAAAAAATGTGAAAGAACTGGCAGCCCGTGGTACAAAAGAGATTGTATTGACAGGCATAAACCTTGGCGACTTTGGCCTTACCCCGGCCCTATCGACAGCTGGAGAGGGAGTCGCGAAGACTCCGAAAGAACGAAGGGAGAATTTTTATCAGCTAATACAGGAGTTGGAAACAGTCGAAGTAATAGAAAGATACAGGATATCCTCCATTGAGCCCAACCTGCTGACGAATGAGATAATAGAATTTGTTTCGAACAGTAACAAGTTCATGCCCCACTTTCACATTCCACTGCAAAGCGGAAGCAATACAATCCTTGGTTTGATGAAACGTCGGTATAAAAGAGAATTGTATGCCGACAGGGTGAAACTTATCAAGACTTTAATGCCGCATTGTGCTATAGGCGTCGATGTCATTGTTGGCTTTCCGGGCGAAACTGAAGAGCATTTTAAAGAGACTTTTGATTTCCTTCATTCGCTTGATATTTCTTATTTACATGTGTTCACGTATTCAGAGAGAGACAATACACATGCATTGACCTTAAAACCTGTTGTTCCTGTCAATATCCGTCATGAGCGGAATAAGGCTTTGCGTAATCTCTCCTATATGAAAATGCAATATTTCACCGAACAACATGCCGGCCAAACCCGAAATGTATTATTTGAAAAACAGGAGAAGGGTGAAATGATGGAGGGATATACCGATAATTACATCCGCGTTACCACGCCTTACCGGGAAGAATGGAAGAACAAAATAGTAGAGTGGAAAATTTAAAATACTATTCTGCAAATTTGTTCACCAGAAATTTAAAACTACTTATTTTTACCGCTCAGGACTGTTAGCTCAGTTGGTTTAGAGCATCACGTCGACAACGTGAGGGTCACTGGTTCGAGTCCAGTACAGTCCACTTCCTTTCCTCGCCTTCCTATACCGTTTTTCCACGCTGTGCAACTTTCCCTGGTTTATTTTGTCTATTTATTGTTATGAAGAAATACCAGGTCACGATTAAGTTTGAAATGCCGGATGATTTTATGGAATTAGTGCCTCCCCACCGCACTTATATCAATTACCTGATCAATAAAGACATCGTTGATCAGTATGCGGTAAGTATGGAAACACAAAGGGTCTGGATCACCTTAAATGCAGCGGGTAAAAAAGAAGTTGAGGAATACTTAAAAAAATCACCGCTTTTTAAATTCTGGACCTATGAGATAGATGAATTATTTGTAATAGACGGCCATCATTACCGCCTCCCTGCCGTACAGCCAAATTAAAATTTGCCACCCGATAGCTATCGGGTCACCATTGACAATTCGCTATTCACTTTTCCGCCCACTTGGGTTTTTGCTTCAACACTTTTTTGTATACGGGACAGGTTTCAACATGGCAGCCTTTCAGATAGCCGGCACTCATTAAAAATTCATTAACGATCTCTCCACCCGTAAAGCGAAAGGTTTGTTTGAATAATTTCACCCATTCTTCTTTTGTTTTCGGATGATGATGATCGAGCCAGTTTTTGAATGACCCCAGTTCTTTTTGAATGCCTTTAATAGTTTTTGCATTGTGTATGGCCGCTTCGATCTTCAGGCGGTTGCGGATGATGCCAGCATCCTGCATTAGTTTTTCCTTTTTCTTATCTGTATAGCGGGCTACTTTATCAATATTGAAATCGTCAAAGGCCTTAAAGAAATTGTCTTTCTTTTTAAGGATTGTTTCCCAACTTAACCCTGCCTGGTTTATCTCCAGCACTAATCTTGCAAACAGGAGATTATCGTCATGAATAGGAAACCCGTATTCATGATCGTGATAATGGCGGTGAACGTTGTCTTTGCCGGCATTCTGAACGAAATCGCAATAAGAAGCAGCCATAAAAAAACCCATCTCATTTTAGATGAGACGGGAACCTGTGGGAGTTGACGGGTTCGAACCGCCGACCCTCTGCTTGTAAGGCAGATAAGTCCAACCCATAACCCCTTTATTATCAGTAACTTTGCTATTCTATACCTGTAATTTACAAGCAGCTTATAAGCAAGAACTACATGCTTTGGTTAAGAAATGTTATTTCAAAAAGCTATCAAATTTACAGTCTTTTTTTCATCAGCTTGGTTAAATACCCTGTGAAAAATTAAAAACTGTCATATAATGCACTCTGGGAAAAATAGATTCATTTTTATATAAAATAGCCCGTA
>JANOCH010000708.1:0-3285 GCA_031412015.1 Chitinophagaceae bacterium | reverse complement strand
GTATAAACCCTGGTTTGATCATGCGAGTCATCATGCTTTACCTCATAATAGGTACTGCTGATAAAATGATAGGCCCATTCAATGGCCAGTGATGTGGCAACAGAAGATACGGAAGATCTTTTATCCCATGAACGAAGTGTTTCAATTGGTTCTTTTAATGCTTGCTTATCCAGATCCGATAATGGCAGCGCATCATAAGCCTGTAATAAGGGCGGCAGGATACTGTCAAACATTCCCAGGTAATTATTATAACCCAGCGATATTAACTTATCCAATGTAAAATCATTTTCCTTTTCGATTTCTTTGATAGCCAGCAGTGATCTGAAATTTTCTCCATCCGGCGCCATATAGGATGGATAGCTGTTCTGATCAATCGTATTAAATCCCGATACACTAAAGGGAGTGGAATTACAATTTTGAACCCAGCCCTGTTTTGGATTTTTCGTTTGCGCTATTTCATTCATACTATGCGTACCCTGCCATTCTGTTGCCGAAATACTTCCATCGACCGGCTTCTCCCAATCAAATGCAAGATCACGTTTGGGTATAAAATTTCCGTGCCAGTAAGCGATATTGCCTTTGCTATCCGCATACATGGTATTGGTCGAGCTATTTGTTTGCAGTTCCATCGTCTTTTTAAATTCTTCAAAATCTTTTGATTTGGTGCGCTGCCAGGATTGGATCAGACCATTGAGCGAACGGTTTTCTTCTTTTAAACTTAACCATTTGTCATTGCGTGAACCCACTACCGGTCCATGATGTGTGTAATAAGCAGAAATCGTTCGCGGTATAATATTACCATTCTTTTTATACCCAATAACCTGTTGCTGTTGCTTCACCGTTTTAAATTCCCCATCGTATTCATAAAAAATACTATCGCCTTTACGAATGATCTTTTCTTCATAGAGGTCTGCGGCATCCGCCATCGACGAAGTATGCATCCAACCGCAATTTTCATTGAACCCCTGGAATACAAAAAATTGTCCCCAGGTAACAGCGCCATAAGCATTCAATCCTTCTTCACTTACCATATGTATTTCCGTTCTGAAATAAAAAGAAACATGGGGGTTAATATAGAGCATCGAATTTTTAGAAGCTGTTTTTGAAGGTGCGATCGCAAACGCATTGGAACCCGTTGATCCGATAGCTGTGGGCTCATTGTTAAAAAAGTGTTCGCTATTAAAAGATGATGGACCTGCCTGTGTATAAAGTCTTTTGATATCCTCCATTTCCAGGCCACCGGTCTGCATGGCCGTATAACCGCCATCGGTAAATAACAAAGGAAACCACGGCTCGAATTTTTTTAACAGCGCCGGGCTGGTCTCCGGGTGTTTGACCAAATAATAATTGACACCGTCGGCAAAAGCATCCAGTAATTTTTTTAGCCAGGCAGGGCTATTCTTATAATCAGCTATAGCCGCACTTGTGTCATACAGCAGCCGTATAAGCAGATCATTGTTTACATACGCTTCTCCTTCAACTTCCGCCAGCCGACCCAGCTTCTCAATATAATTTCTTTCTACCCGATCAAAGCTTTCCTCACACTGTGCATACATCAATCCAAATACCGCATCAGCATCGGTCTTGCCATATACATGCGGCACTCCCCATTTGTCACGGATGATCGTTACCCGTGAGGCCTGCGCTTCATACTTTTTAATATCGGGATCATTACCCGAGGGCGAACAGGCCAGCGGCATGAGAAATGAAAGAAGTAACAGCTTTTTCATGTGGCCTTTACTTAAATGATACCAATAAAAAGGTGAGAGAATATTTATCCGTTCCTAAGGTAACAAATCATATTCAAAACGATCAAGGCGTCATTAGATCAATGGCACATCGTTTCCAATCTCAAATATTTTATTTTGAATTAGTCAAATTAGTGTATTTTGAAAAGCTTTCTGATTGGCAACCAAAAAATCTTGACATGATTCCACCTATTTCAGAAGTACCCTCCCCAAATCAACCTTCGACCACTTCCGGATCACTACTATCTCCCGCTCCACGCCTTGCATCGTTGGATGTTATCCGTGGCATTGCGATACTGGGTGCATTGTTCGTAAGCATCTGGATATTCGGAGGGTTTACAGCAAACGAGCAAACAGGTTTACTGCAACGTTCAAAGGGATTAAATTACCGGCTCTTTGGTACCGTGGATCTGCTGCTCGAAGGAAAAATGAGAGCATTGATCGCCATCATATTTGGCGCAGGCATGATCCTGTTTATGTCAAGAGAAAGTTTAAAGGGTCATGTTTCTACTGCCGACCTTTTTATGAGACGGCAATTTTGGCTCATGCTTTTTGGATTGATCAACGCCATTGTTTTTTTATGGACCGGCGATATGCTCTTTCACCTCGCTGTCATGGGTGTATTGCTTTTTCCTTTCACAAGACTTTCAGGACGCGGATTGCTGATAGCCTCGATGGTTACACTGCTCATTTACTGCGGAAAAAATTACTGGAACTATGCCGATGATCGCAAAGCGTATAATAAATACCTGGCGGTAACCGATCTTGAAAAAAAGATCAGAAAGGATTCAGCCGATATTGCTAAAAAAGATTCCGTCGCAGGAGCTCAGAAAAAAGACAGTTCATCCGCAGGACAAAAAGCAGATTCACTATCCGGCAAGGCCAAACTTGATACGCTGACCAAAGAACAGACAGCGGATAAAGGCGCCTGGGAAGGAAAGGTAAAGGGCATGAAATACGACGCGAAGAAAGATGATGGAGAGAAGAAAGCGATGCGATCCACCTCCTACGGTAAACTATGGAATCACTTATTACCCACTACACAATACAAAGAAGCAGCCTGGACCTATGAAAAAGGTATCTGGGATTTTGGGGCGATGATATTGCTTGGGATGGCATTACTAAAATTTGGATTTTTCAATGCCCAATTATCCCGTTCAAAATATTTATTGATAGCCGTAGCGGGAATAACCGCAGGTTTGTTATTGGGCTGGCTCCGGTTGCACAATAACCAGCTTACCATACAGGATTATACAAAATACATAGATAAACATTGGATACCGTATAACTTTTTCTTTCCCTTTGAAATGGCTTTTACGGCATTGGGTTACGCCTCATTGGTTTTATGGCTGCTGGGAACCGGCCCATTAAATCGACTGTGGCGAAGCTTTGCTTATGTGGGCAAAATGGCGTTGACCAATTACTTGTTGCATAGTATTTTCTGCACGTTATTTTTTACAGGCTTTGGCATGGGCTATTTTGGAAGACTGAGTCAATACCAGCTTTATGTTGTTGCCGGTGAAATATGCCTTCTTCA
>JANOCH010000707.1:0-3264 GCA_031412015.1 Chitinophagaceae bacterium | reverse complement strand
TGGAAGAATAAGATGGCGCTGATGGTGCCGTCGGCGGTCATATACAGGACCTCCCTCGAATTGCATTCCCAACCTTCGCAAGACTCGGTTGTCTCCGAAGGAGGAACTTCAGAGTCGTTCAAGTTGAAGCATGCCGAATTAATCGGCCGGATAGAAGCGAAGGGAGACTACATTTTTAAATTACAATATGATTCTTCCCGGTATGAAAGGCTGCAACTTGTCCTGTACGATTTTATACATCAGAAAGTAATCGAAACTATTAACCTTAAATTTCTTTAGAGGATTGAGTTATGAGTGCATCGTATTCAGCGGTCGGCTGGAACCGGCAAAAGAAAATATATGACTGGCTGATAGCTGGATTTTGTATCGGCTACCTGGCGTTGTTCCTTGTACTGACAATGCTGGTTAATGAACAGGTCACTTTTGAAACACTATTGATCCGAAGTACCTCGACATTAGCCGTATTGTTACTGCACCTTATCCTGGCGATTGGTCCGCTTAGTCGACTGAACAAAAAATTTCTTCCTTTATTATACAACCGGAGGCACCTGGGCGTTACCACGTTCGCCCTCGCATTGATACATGGGGTATTCAGTCTTTTCCAATTTCATGCGCTAAGTGATACCAACCCTATCGTATCGCTGTTTACTTCCAATACCAATTTTGGTTCGCTGCCGGCTTTTCCTTTCCAGGCATTGGGTTTCTTCGCACTGCTGATCTTTTTCCTGATGGCCATTACCAGTCATGATTTCTGGTTGCATAATCTATCACCCAAACTTTGGAAGACCCTCCACATGTTTGTGTACCTCGCCTATTTTTTAGTGGTCATGCATGTAATGCTGGGGGTAATACAATATGAAAAAAATCCTGTTTTTGTGATCATGATATTGGGAGGTGCTGCGACATTGATCACCCTTCATCTTTTCGCAGCTAAAAAAGAACAAAAAAAAGATGCTCAACAATTTGCATTGGAGCAGGAAGGATTTGTATATGTATGCAACGTAAATGAAATAGAAGATAGCAGGGCCAAAATATTTTGCGTAGATAAAGAACGGATCGCGGTTTACAGGTATGAGGATAAACTATACGCTATTCATAATGTATGCAAACACCAGGGCGGGCCACTGGGAGAAGGGAAAATATTAGATGGTTGTATCACCTGTCCCTGGCATGGTTATCAATACCTGCCGCACAACGGGCAATCGCCACCACCCTTCCAGGAAAAAGTAAACACTTATGATGTGAAAGTAACAGAGGACAAAGTGTGGCTGAATCCAACGCCCTTTGCGGAAGGAACTGAAAGACCCGGGACAATGATAAAAAAAAAGTATGAACAAGAATGAGTTTTATATTGGCTGGATGCCTGCGGCGCCGGAGGGTTTTGCCAAACATGTTCGAAAAGTGGTGATCATTTTGGTCATTCTTGTTGTAGCAGCAGGAATTATACTGTCATTATTCCAACGAAAATTCTCCACTTCCAGTTTTGAATTTGGTCAGTTGACCGAAGTGAGTGGAATATACCAGCAATTCCCTGTTCCTTCAATTAAAGTGATAACAGGAAGAGATGTCTTTGGCAACAGCTCCTATATCACAATGCCATTAGTTGGCTATGGAAAATTTGGTGCCGAAGGAGTAGTTGCTGATCTGGAAAAAGAAAAAAATATCACCCTTAATAAAAAAGAAATAACGCTAAAAGGAACACTTCTATACAACGATGGAAAAACATTGTTGCAGATCGATAAGAATGATGATCCATTGATACAAGTAAGTGATGGCCAGGTAACAAAAAATTCACCCGTTATAAAAGAACTAGGAATTGTTCAACTCACCGGCGAAGTACTGGACCCCAAATGTTATTTCGGAGTAATGAAACCCGGGCATGGCAAACCTCATCGGGATTGCGCCATTCGCTGCATTGCCGGTGGCATGAGCCCCGTGTTCTGGGTACGAAACGAGCAAGGCGAAGCTAACTATTATCTTATCCTCGATGAGAATGGAAAGAAAATGAATGAGGCGTTACAAGATCATATCGCGGAACCGGTATCACTTACCGCAAAAGCCGTGCAATACGATGATTGGATAGTGTTGTATACCATTAAACAAAGTATTAAACGAACCGGTGGGCTCAGCTGGTTTAAGCTGCATGACGAAACCATTGCCTGCGGGCCCTGAGAAAAAAGTAAATTGTAGTATGAAAATACAAGTTCGCGATGGCAGCGCCGTAGTCATAAGATCGTTGCAGGCAAGTGACAATGAACCACTATACAACTATCTTCAAAACCTTTCATCAGAAAGCCGTTCAAGGTTTGGACCACATCCTTTCGATCAGCAAACGATCAACCATTTTTGTGAGCACCCTGATAAAAACTTACAACGCTACGTCGCCGTCGATGAAGCTGCTTCAACGATCGTAGCTTATATGCTTATCCAGCAGGGAATGATCGACGCGGATAAGCAACGTTACGCTCAACGGGACCAATTCTTTGATCCCGCTGTTACGGTTACGTATGCACCGTCGGTTGCGGACAACTGGCAAAGTTCCGGGCTTGGAACAGCGATGATCAACGTAATTGAAAAGGAATTAATGAGCAGGGGAATACGATACATTGTTTTATGGGGTGGCGTCCAGGCTACTAATTTAAAAGCCCTGAATTTTTACAAAAAGAACGGCTACCAATTCCTTGCATCGTTCTGGTATGACCATAAAGACAATCACGACATGATAAAGGAATTATGATCCTCCCCGCTTAGGTGAAATAAAAAATCCCGGTAAAAACCGGGATCGTCTCAAAGACACCACCATTCAACCTTAAACTGCCTGTCTTATTGGTCCTCCTGAGATATAGTAAACCGTCCGTATTATTTTTAGATTCTTGTTCGTAATGGTGTTTTTTTAACGCCTGGCCAGCCAATCTGACAAGTATTTGACCTTTACTTCGCCACCACCGTTCAGCGGGTACGCTTTTATGTCTCCATTTGTTTTTAAATGGGCCACTGCTTTGCCATCCACAAAAACGTCCAGCTTCGGTGTATCCAGCACGCCTATCGTTTTAACGTTACTATTGTCTTCCACCGTTAGCGTTTTCAGGTTGTTGACATATAAGTGAACAGTGAATTTATCTTTCGACATTGACTGCTTAACCGGGGAGATCGTCATTGAATTGTTTGCTATCCGCAGGTTGAGTTTTTCGGCCGCATTAGCATCCATCGAAATGGATCTGCCAGCTTCTGAAGCCGGCATGAGTACGACGTTCATGTCGTTTG
>JANOCH010000706.1:0-15385 GCA_031412015.1 Chitinophagaceae bacterium | reverse complement strand
TGCTGTATTTCAAGTTGAATATATCAAGGGTTCGTTTTGGTACGAACCTTTTTTCTTCGATAATCGGAGATGATCTCCCAATTAAAATTACCTGATATCCTGACGGCTATCATTGAAGCCTGCTCGCCGTGTTTGTACCTTGCAAGTATCGATGGCTTTAGAAGCTGGATTATTTAAGAGAAATTGAAAGTATCAAAGTATAGAAGATATAACCCGCTTAACAGGCTAAGCCGTACCCCCGTATGCGAAAAGTGTGCGAATTATGTAACGAAGCAAAATAATTGTATAACATTTATTGGTGGTGAGGTTACGATATTTATGTTGATTTTTTCTGGGGTTGGATCTTTTTCCAATCCTTTTTATCTCGGCTCAGCCACTGGTTTTATCAGGTGGCCAGTAGGTCTTACATATTAAATTTATAAACATGAAAAGGATAATTTATTTTCTATTGATTGCTTCTCTTATCTCAGGTTGCAAACCAAACCTGGTCACGGGCCGTAAACAATTGAGCCTTGTATCGGAGCCGGAATTACAATCGATGGCTCAGCAGGAATACAAAACCTTTCTAAATGCTAATAAGGTAGTCAGTGCAAGTACCAACAGGGATGCAGAAATGGTGCGCCGAACGGGCTCACGTATTGCAGCAGCTATTAAAACATATTATGATGGCAAAGGGCAAACCTCTGTTTTGGAAGGATATCAGTGGGAATTTAACCTGGTAGATAGCAAAGACGCTAATGCATGGTGCATGCCTGGTGGAAAAGTGGTAGTATATACTGGTTTATTGCCCCTGACACAGAACGAGGCAGGATTAGCTATTGTAGTAGGTCACGAGATAGCCCATGCAGTTGCTCAACACGGTAGTGAAAGAATGAGCCAGCAGTTATTACAGCAATTAGGCGGTATTGCATTGCAGGTTGCCATCGCTAATAAGCCTGCGGAAACGCAAAATCTTTTTATGACCGCTTATGGTATTGGAAGTACAGTAGGGGGTTTATTACCGTTCTCACGTAAAGAAGAATCAGAAGCTGATAAATATGGGCTGTACTTTGCTGCCATGGCGGGTTACAATCCGCGGGAAGCTATTCCATTTTGGGAAAGAATGATGGCAGCCGGGGGAGCAAAACCGCCAGAATTTTTAAGTAGTCACCCTTCCGATGAAACAAGAATTGCAAAGATCAAGGCGGATATGCCACAAGCCTTGAAATTTTATAAACCTATCAAAAGATAATGATCCTTGTTTGCATAACAACATTGATATAAAATTCTCTGGATCCCGACCGGAAAGCGAATTAATATTTCAAAAAAGTAAGCATTCTTTGGTTATACCGGGCATGAAAAGGTGTCTTTTTATTTTTTGAAATTTCGTTTGAGAAAAAGTTGGCGGGAATTGCTTCAATGCTTTTGCAAAGACAGCGCGGCATGACATCAAAAATCATTATTGATTGAATAGTCCGGCAATTAAAAATTATTCCAGGATAATTAATCACTTATAACCGTCGTTGATCAGTTGGTTTGACTATATATGCTTTTGTAATTGAATCTAATTTTGGAAATTGATTTAAAAACTTCAACCGGTTAATATACATACTATCCAGCCTGTTCATGGTGTTGTCGCCATAACCGGAGTAGATAGATTCCACCACGTCCTGTCCACTAATGACATCACCAAAAGCAGGAAATCCTTCCACTCCTTCATACATCATCGTGTCAAGTCTTGAATTGTCCCGAAGATTGATGAATAATTCAGTGCCGCGGGACTCTTTACCGGCCCGGGCAAAACTGATGGTTCCTTTTTTATTGCTGTAAAAAGCTTTTTCATCAGGTATTTTATATTTGCTCCATTGAGACATCATAACGGTATCGCTACTTCCAAACTGCACGACGAAGTTGGGGACGGCCCTGTAAAAAAGGGCATTATTATAAAAACCATATTTTACCAGTTGGTAAAATCTATCCACGGCCACAGGAGACCATTTACGGTTCACTTCCACATCAAATGAACCTTTGCTGGTCTCAAACCGGGCAATAAAACTGGCAGGTGATTTCTCTGTCGTCCACCCGGATTGGAAAAGAGATTTGGTACAACCTGAAAACAGCGATAGGACGAAAAGTAGCGAAGTTATTCTCATGCAATAGGTTTAGAGTTCCATTGTGATCGGGTTAGTCAAAAGCCGGCTGAATATACGATGTTTCTTTTAGCTGTATCGTATGGTGTATCTCAGGAAAAAAACCAATCTTTATCCTGTAATTTTAAAGAATGGAGACCCGGCGAAATATTTATACAACTATCGGCTGGATACTGATTGCGGTTAATCTTCTTGTAAACCTGGTCGAGATCCGTGAAATGGCCTCCCAGTGGGAAAATAAAAACTTCAGTATAGGTTATTTGATCGGGTCAAATATCCTCGTGATTTTTGGAATAGTTTTATTGAGGATGGCGTATGGTCTGCAAAAGAAAATTGAACGAAGGAAGACCAGGGAAATGGAAGAATCCTTGAATGATCTTGGAAAAGAATGACCGGGCTTTTCTGTTGATTGCGTGACACAAAAAAAATGCCACGGGTTTCCGCGGCATGACGATATAGTTATAAAGTACAGATCAGAAAACCGAAAATGAAACTACACTTTTAGTTTGCCTTCAACACCCAAGTCTAATTCTTTGCCAGTAATAGCTCCAGCCACCATTTTCATAAGTCCGATCACTTTCCCGTCCTTAGTGTCCCAGTAATAGCCATCTTCCGGTTCTACCTTTAACAGCGTAAGTTCAGGATCATCGTATCCGTCATTAAACCATGTTTTGGCAATGGCCGACCAAAGCTCTTTTGCTTTCGCAGTATCTTTTAGTATCGTGGCTTTGCCATACAAGCTCATATACTCGTAGCTGGAAGAATTGGAAAAGAATAACTGCACCCGGTTATCAGCCATGATCTCGAGATTTTTTTTACTCCCTTCACGACTAAAAAACCAAATATTGCCATCGTTATCTACATCTCGTGTTGACATAGGCCTGGTGATCAAAGGCAACTTGGCAAGGCTGGTGGTAAACATACATACGTCGGCTTTTTTGGCCAATTCTTTAATTTTTTCGTTAGCCTCTTTGCGGCTAATGTTTTGAATTCCCATAGTAATAATATTTTAATTACCGGAAATTTTGCAAACGACATGCCGATATAGTTTGTTTAAGGAACATCATTTTTTTGCCTGAAGTATTCATCAGGAAATGGTTTAATAGAATGACACTGGTGATTTTATTCCACATGCGACGGCCGCTGAGGCAACGGGAACCGGTTTGTTTCCGTAAAAATTAGGCTTAATCGGGTTTGGGAAAGCAGTGCGATTAAAGCTTCATTCCTCCCGTAGTGTCACATAGGAAGAGAAAAATAAAAAGTAGAACCTTTCTTTGGTTCACTCCTCACCCATACTTTTCCTTTGTGATTGGCAATGATCTCTTTGACAATGAACAATCCTATCCCGAAGCCGGGGAATATTTTTCCTTCCGGATTCTCTACCAGGTAAAACCTGTCAAAAACCTTATCATGATCCTTGTGCGCCATACCAATACCAAAATCCTGTATCGAAACGGTTACGGCTTCTGACCCGCTTATAATATCGACGATAACTTCACGTGCATTAGGGGAGTATTTTATCGCATTGGTCAGTAGGTTGGTTATTACCTGGTTGGTCCTGTCGTTATCAGCGGTTACTATTATGTCATTCGGTTGATTGAGAATGATCTGGTGAACTGGCGTTGTCGCCTGTATGCTATTTGCAATGTCCCTTGTTAGTTCTGTGATGGAAAAATTTTCCTTATTCGCAGGAAACTTCCCAGTTCAATTTTTGTGACAATTAAAAGATCCGATATGATTTTGGCCAATTTGGTAATTTGCTTATCAATCGTAGCAAGGGATTTTGGCAGCATTTCACTGCTTGCATTCGCGCCCTGGTTCAACAAAAGCTGGACATAGGCTTTAATAGTGGTAACAGGAGTTTTTAGCCCGTGACTGGCAATTTTAATAAAATCATCTTTTTCCTGCTGATGTTTTTTGATCTCATCAATGTCGGTGCTGGTGCCCACCCACATTTGTATATTGCCCTCACTGTCTTTCACTGGTAAGGCACGGCTTAACTGCCATCTATATTCTCCGTCATGCCTCCGGAAGCGGTGCTCATAAAGAAATGGTTCACCAGCTGTAATGGAATGCAACCAGTGTTGAATATTTTCTTCGCGGTCTTCGGGGTGTACAATCTGCAGCCATCCGTTTTTCTCAACCTGTTCCGGTGTCAATCCGGAATAATTAAACATCGACTGGTTTACAAACTGGATTTGCATTTCTTTACCAACATAAACCCCTATGAGGAAAAAAGTACTTTCAACGAACGACCTGAGCCTCATTTCATTTTCTGCAATGTAATTTTTTGCCAGTACGGATGGTGTCACATCTGTCGCCACCACTATAATTCTGAGGTGACCCCACCTTCTTCCTTCATGGGGTAGTAAACAAAATTGAAATAAGTCGGTTCTTCTTTGCCATAGCGATGAATATTCACCCGGAACTCATACCCGTAATACGGAATTCCGCTATTTAGTACTTCTTTGAGAAGCGGTTGGATAGCCTCTTTCACTTCCGGCAGGGAGTCAAATAAAGGTTTACCTACAAAATCTGTTTCTTTTCTATCAATAAGCCGCAAATAGTTTTCATTCGCCATTTCTACCACGAAGTCCGGACCGCTGAGAATCGTAATTCCCATCGGGGCTTGCTTTATGATATTGCGAAAGCGTTGTTCACTTTCTTCAATTCTGTTGCGGGTAACTACTCTTTCGGTTACATCTTCCAGCGTTCCATTAAAACGAAAAGCAATGTTTTCGTCATTGAACCATGCTTTTCCCTTTGCCTGGACAATGATCGTTTTTTTTGTAACAGCGTTTATGATACTATATTCAATGTCATAATTTCCCCCCGAAGAATGATCCAATGCCCTTTGGATCGCATCAATTGTTCGTTGCCTGTCTTTATCTGCGATCACGTCGATGGCGTCTGTCAATTCGATCTCCGACTCTAAAGGAAGGCCAATCCATTCTTTCAGGCGGTTGTTGGCTGTAAATTTATTGGTGGAAGGATCATAATCCCAGGTGCCCAGTTTCGCAGCCTCGAT
The DNA here is from genome assembly GCA_031412015.1 of Chitinophagaceae bacterium. GTDB lineage: Bacteria > Bacteroidota > Bacteroidia > Chitinophagales > Chitinophagaceae > Terrimonas_B. The sequence continues at coordinate 10,228 of JANOCH010000706.1, read as the reverse complement.
TGCAAACTCAAGCTGGTCCTTGCTCTCCTTGAGCTTTCGCTGCGTGTTAACTTTATCCGTTGTTTCGTTACATGTCACCAGCACCGCCGCAATGTTATTAGATTCATCGTTTACAGGGCTGTAACTAAACGTCCAGTAAACGTCTTTAATTTTGCCATTACGGAAAATCGGAACCAACGGGTTTTCACTCCAGGTTGCTTCACCACCGGCAAGTAACTGGTCAATCAACGGTTTGATGATATCCCATATCTCAGGCCATGCTTCTTTCGCCGGCATGCCCAGTATCGAAGGATGCTTTCCATCATTGCCGAGACTGGGACGATACGCACCGTTGTAGAAGCAAATTAATTCCCGTCCCCAACAGAGGAACATCGGGAATTTTGATTTGATAATTATACCCAGGGTTGTATGGAGACTTTGCGGCCATTCGGTTACGTCGCCGACCGGGGTTTTACTCCAGTCTTTTGAGCGAATCAGATCACCCATTTCTCCGCCGCCTTGTAAAAAAGGAATATGAAGCTTGTTTCTTGGTGGATGTTGGCATCAGGGAAAGATCCTAATAATTCTTTATAAGGTAATGGCGATAAAAATAAAGAAAATTCTGAATGCTTCTCCTGACTTGGCGGAAGTGGTCAGCTTTTTTTTATACCCATTCAATTATTGTCTAATGCAATGCTGATATATTTTTGAAAAGATGGCTATGAAACAACCCGCTATTGTATTAACTAAGCTATCTTACTTCTTCTCATATACTTTCTCTCCACCTGAAAAAGTTTTCAATACGGTTATTTGCAATAGGTCTGCGTCCTTTGCTTTCATGATATCCTGATCGAGAATAACAAAATCAGCAAGTTTGCCTGGCTCGAGGCTTCCTTTTTCTTGTTCTTCAAAGTTTGACTTAGCCGCCCAAATGGTCATTCCGCGTAAGGCTTCTTCCCTGGTCAATGCGTTTTCCATCTGATAACCCGCATCGGGCCATCCCTTGGCATCTTTGCGAACTACGGCCGCATAAAAAGTTTTGAATGGGGAGATGTCTTCCACCGGGAAATCAGTACCTAACGGTAACCAGCCGTTTTGCTGTAATAATTGTTTGTATGCATAAGCTCCTTTCACTCTATCCTTCCCCAACCTGGCGTTGGCCCAATACATATCTGAAGTAGCATGCGTTGGTTGCACGGAAGGAACGATAGAATGTTCTCCAAAAAAATTGAAATCATTTTGATTCACGACCTGTGCGTGTTCTATTCTCCACCTCAGGTCATTTTTACCTTTTAAATATTTGGAATAAATGTTTAGCATGGTTCTGTTTCCACTATCGCCAATGGCATGTGTACACATTTGAAAGCCATTTTGCGAAATCCAGTTTGCGACAGAATCAAAATGTTCAGGCTTGCTTAATAGAAACCCCGAATGACCGGGCTTGTCGCTATAAGTTTGCAATAAACAGGCGCCTCTTGATCCCAATGCTCCGTCGCCATATACTTTAAAACCCCTTACATTCAGCCGGTCTGTTTTTATCATACCGGTTTTTAACAAATAGTCATAATTAGTTTTATCATCACTCAGCATTACGTACAGCCGCATTTTCAATTCTCCATTTGTCTGCATGGCTTTTATTCCTTCTACGGCTTCAAAGCCAAGACCACAATCATCAACCGTGGTAAGACCTACGGCAAAACAATTTCTCTCCGCATCTTTTAGCGCTTCTTTAAACTGCTCGTTGCTCTGAGGTGGAATTTTAGATGAAACAAGATCAATCGCATTATCAATTAAGATACCGGTAAGTTTCCCATTTTTTATTTCCACTTCACCGCCTGTCATCGTATAACCTGGTTTTACTCCTGCTACTTCCAATGCTTTTTGATTGGCAACAGCCGCATGGCCATCTATTCTTGTTAAAATAACAGGACGGTCCGGAAATAGTGTATTTAGTTGTGCATTGGTTGGAAAGTCTTTTTTATTCCAATCATTCTGATCCCAGCCCCGCCCGATCAGCCAGCCCTCTTTATTGTTGGCAGCGAACGATTTTAATTTTTCAATGATCTCTTCCCAACTGGTGGTGCCGACAAGGTTGGCGGTTTGCAGTCCGGCGCCATAACCTACAAAATGCGCATGGGCATCAATAAAACCCGGGTAAATGAATTTTCCTCCACCATCTATTTTATCGTTGACCTCGTATCGATTTTCAAGATCGGCCAGTTTTCCAATAGCGGTAATTCTTCCATCTTTCACTATCATGGCTTCTGCGACAGAAAATGATGAATCAACCGTATAGATCGTGGCATTATAAACGAGCAGGTCGGCTTTTTGTTTTGGCGAAAAGGATACAAGGAAAAGAAGGCTGATGAATGAAGTCAATTCCAAACGCATAATGATTGTTTAAAGTGATGAAATTAATTATATTCTTTATCTTTTGTATAAAATCAGCGCTATGAAAAATTTTGTTCGGCTTTTCTTCTTTTGTGCCACCACCTTTTCCTGTACACATGCCGACAAAGCCGGCAGCGGCGGCGAAATTACTGTTGCGAAGTATTTTGATTATGGCGACAGCGCTGTTCAATCGGCCGGTGTAAAAATGATCCCCATTCAAACCCCGGTGGGCGAATTCAACGTTTGGACCAAGCGATTTGGAAATAATCCGCGGATAAAAATTTTATTGTTGCATGGAGGCCCTGCCTGGACCCATGAATACATGGAATGTTTTGAGAGTTTCTTTCCAAAAGAAGGATTTGAATTTTATGAGTATGACCAGCTAGGATCTTATTATAGTGATCAGCCAAAGGATAGCAGCCTGTGGACGACGGAAAGATTTGTTGAAGAAGTTGAACAGGTTCGTAAAGCCATTGGTGCGGATGCCAGTAATTTCTACATCCTCGGCAATTCATGGGGCGGTCTGCTGGGAATGGAGTATGCACTCAAATACCAGGACAAGATGAAGGCGCTGATCGTTGCCAATATGGTAGCCAGTGCACCGGAGTATGGAAAATATGCGGAAGAAGTATTGGCTCCTCAAATGGATCCAACAGTATTGGCAGAGATAAGGGGACTGGAAGCGAAGAAAGATTTCGCCAATCCACGTTATATGGAATTGCTGTTACCAAATTTTTACAAAGAACATGCGTGCAGGCTTAAAGATTGGCCCGATGGTTTGAACCGTTCCATGAAACATGCAAACGGCGACATCTATACAATGATGCAGGGACCTTCTGAATTTGGTATTGCAGGCAGGTTGGCCAAATGGGATATAAAAGCCAGGTTGAAAGAAATAAAAATTCCCGCGCTGATGATAGGCGCCAAACATGATACAATGGATCCAAAAGCAATGGAAGAGCAAAGTAAAATGGTAGATAGAGGCCGTTATCTCTATTGCCCGGATGGCAGTCACCTTTCGATGTGGGATGATCAGCAGGTATTTATGAATGGCGTGATACAATTCATTAATGATGTGGATCGAAATAAATTTTAGAAAAAATTAAACGGAGAAAAAAAATAAGAAACATCTCTTCATATATATACATCAAATTAATTATCGTAGATCTACGAATGTTAAGGACAGTTTGAATAAATAATTTCTATTTTTTTCAATTACATCTTATTTGAATGAGTTTTTTTCTTAATTTCATCTTTCTAAGATAATCCTCCCTGCAACCTACCCGAAAAGCCCCCAAAAGCTTTAATATCCTTTCTAAATAACAACTCCGGACGAAAACGTCATTGATTAGCTTTTACGGATTAAACTAACCTAAACTCGTTCAACATGATTCGGAGTATTACGTTCTTTATGAACAGGCGTCTGCTGTTCACTGTTTTTTATGTATTTGTTTTTACTGTTTTCTCTTTTGCTCAGAATGCGATTGTTACTGAAAACGCGAATGCGGGAAATCCTATTTCTGAATGGGGTGTTCCTGATTTCCGGGATAACAGGATCGCCGGTTTCTCCACTAAAATGAGTTTGAATAGTGGTGAAACTGTTCGTTTTAAGATCAACGTTCAGAGTGGCGCAAGCTATACGCTAAGAATATATCGCATCGGTTACTATGGCGGAAACGGTGCAAGACTTATGGCCAATCTTGGTACATTAAATGGAACGATACAACCAGCTGGTATCAGTGATCCTTCAACCGGCTCATTAGATTGTAGTAACTGGAGTGAGTCGGCTACCTGGGCTATTCCTGCATCAGCCGTATCTGGTTTTTATATCGCAAGAATTGAACGAACCGGAGGGGGCAGCAATCATATTGCTTTTATTGTTCGGAACGATGCGAGCAATTCTGATTTGTACCTGCAATTCCCGGATGCTACCTGGCAGGCCTACAATGGCTATGGTGGTAATTCTATGTATGATGGAAATACCGCATGGCCAGCGGGTCATGCTGTAAAAGTCAGTTACAATCGTCCTTTCTTTCCTTACAATTCTTTATTCAATACAGATGGCCGCCAGGCGGACTGGTATATGAATGCCACATACCCCATGATACGATGGTTGGAAAGAAATGGGTATGACATTACTTATACTAGTTGTAATGACGTTGCCAGGAATGGCGGTCGCCTTCTTAATCATAAAGTTTTCATATCTATTGGTCATGATGAGTATTTCTCAAAGGACCAGAGAGCAAATATTGAAGCAGCAAGAAATGCTGGTGTTCACCTCGCTTTTTTTGCTGGTAATGAAGTGTATTGGAAAACAAGATGGGAAAATAATAATGGTGGTGAAGACCGCACATTGGTTTGTTACAAAGAAGGATTTATGGGTGATGGTTCGTTGGGCGAAAGAGCTTGCGGCTATAAATGCGACCCTTCTCCGGAATGGACAGGTTTGTGGAGAACAGGAGGTAACTATGATGCCGGTCAACCAGAGAATGGACTCGTTGCTCAAATAAGCTGGGTGGAATATCCAGCACAAATAGAAGTTCCTTCTAATTATAAAAAGTTACGATTCTGGCGCAACTCTGCTGTTGCTAATTTAACAACCGGGCAGGTAGCAGCGCTTGGAGTAAATACACTTGGATATGAGTGGGACTATGAGCAAGCCGCTTATGCTTCATCTAACCCGGCTGGCCGGATCACGATGTCAAGCAAGACGATCAATAGTCTTACACATAAATTATCATTGTATCGGCATTCAAGTGGCGCATTAGTATTTGGTGCGGGCACGGTACAATGGTCCTGGGGTCTTGATGGTCAACACTGGGGAGGCAGCACAACTGTCAGCCCGGATATGCAACAGGCGACTGTTAACCTGTTCGCTGATATGGGCGTTCAGGCAGGCAATATACAAGCGGGTTTAACACAAACAACTTTATCTACTGATTTTACAGCTCCAACAGCAACGATCACATCACCAGCCAACGGCGCTACTTTTTCAGTAGGAGCTACGATCAACTTTTCTGGTAATTCTTCTGATGCAGGTGGCGGAGTGGTGGCAGCGGTGGAGATCTCTCTTAATGGAGGCACTACCTGGCAGCAAGCAAATTTCAATAGCGCTGATGCAAGCATCTCATGGAATTATTCATGGACAGCCACATCAAATGGCACGTATAACATCCGGGTGAGAGGTGTAGATGATAGCGGAAATATTGGAAATGCGGGCTCAGGTATTACTATTACTGTTGGCACCGGCGGTGATATTACACCGCCTACGGTATCGTCTGTTTCACCAACCAATGGATCAACCGGAGTTAGTACCAATACCACTGTTACAGCTACCTTTAGTGAATCAATTAATAGTTCTACTGTAACGGGCTCTACTTTCCAATTAAGAGATGCAGGTAATAACCTGGTTAGTGCAACGGTGAGTACATCATCAAACCAAATTACGCTGACACCGTCAGCAGCATTGACTGCTTCCACTGCTTATACTGTTACGATCGTTAGCGGAGCATCCGGAGTGAAAGACCTTTCAGGAAATGCATTGGTCAATAATTACGTTTGGACTTTTACTACCGTCGGTAGTGGAGACATTACGCCACCGACTGTTTCATCGGTTATACCTGTAAGTGGGGCGGCAGCGGTCAACATCTATACCACCGTAACAGCCACTTTAAGTGAAGCGATCAATGCTTCAACAGTGACCGGCTCCACTTTCCAATTAAGAGATGCCGGTAACAACCTGGTTAGTGCAACGGTCAGTACCTCATCGAACCAAATTACATTGACACCTGTAACAGCATTGACAATATCGACCACCTATACGGTAACTATTGTTGGTGGAGCTTCAGGCGTAAAAGATCTTGCAGGTAATGCGTTAGCAAGTAATTACAGTTGGTCTTTTACTACCAGTACCGAGGCGACTCCGCCGCCGGTATCCATACAGAGTTTTAATACAAAGACAGGCGTAGGCGCAACGTCACATTCGCTGACAGGTGTACCGGCAGGCGCATTATTAGTGTTAGCTACGACAGCCGATGCGGTCCCGGCAAATTGCATCGTTTCCAGTTCGCCGTCACTTACCTGGACAAAAAGATCAGATGCCAGTGCTCCACAAAGTGACAATGCGGAAATTTGGACCGCGGTTTATTCAGCCGGTGGTTCTATTACTGTAACCAGCAACTGGGGCCAGGACAATAGCCAGGCAAGCGTTTGTTATATTGTTTTAAATGCGGAACCTACTCTTGGCGGAGCGTCGGCAACAGGCGTTTCACAATCAGCTCCATCCGTTACGATATCCACTACAAGAGACAACAGTATCATTTTTGGATGTTCCGCGGACTTTAACGTAAAGAACGGCGCTACCAGAACATTAAGAGATGCTGCTACGGAGAGATTATATTACAGGGATGGCAATTATACTACCTATCATTACACAAAAGCAGCCGCATCGATGGCAGCCTACACCTTAGGTGTTAGTGTTCCTACAGGTCAATCGGCCAGTACCGCTTTGTTAGAAATAAGAAGTATCGCAGTAGCGGCCGATATCATTCCTCCCACTGTAACTTCTGTTGCCCCGGTAAATGGTGCGACAGGCGTACTCGTAAATGCTACCGCTTCCGCCATTTTTAGCGAAGCAATGGATGCTAGTACTATAAATGGTTCAACTATTGAAATGCGTAATGCTTCCAATGTATTGATAGCAGCAGCCATTTCTTACAATGCCGGTACAAAAACCGTAACAGTAACACCATTAGCCGCACTGGCCACTTCAACTGTGTACACGATGACGATCAAAGGCGGCACAGCCGGCGTAAAAGATATCGCAGGCAATCCGCTGGCAGTTGATTATACATGGTCATTCACAACTGAGGTTGGTGACATTACGCCGCCAACGATATCCTCTGTCGCTCCTGTCAACGGGGCATCGGGCGTACCGGTTAGCACCACTGCGTCAGCCATCTTTGATGAGGCGATGAATGCCGCTACGATAAATGGCTCAACTATTGAATTGCGTAATTCATCCAATGTATTGATAGCAGCTACTATTTCTTATAATGCTGGTACAAGAACAGTAACCATAACACCATCGGCGGCACTGGCCAATTCAATAGTTTACACCGTAACGATCAAAGGAGGTGTATCCGGAGTGAAAGATGTTGCCGGTAATGCTTTGGCGATTGATTATGCCTGGTCATTTACTACAGAGGTCGGTGATATCGTACCGCCAACTGTTTCATCTGTTACACCTGTAAATGGCGCGACCGGTGTACTCGTTAGCGCTATTGCTTCCGCCATCTTTGATGAGGCGATGAATGCCGCTACGATAAATGGCTCAACCATTGAATTGCGTAATGCATCCAATGTTTTGATCGCATCTACTATTTCTTATAATGCCGGTACAAGAACAGCGACCATAACACCTTCGGCAGCACTCGCCAATTCAACCCAGTACACCGTAACGATCAAAGCTGGTGTAGCCGGCGTGAAAGATATTGCAGGTAATGCGTTGGCAATTGACTATAGCTGGTCATTTACGACGGAGGTTGGCGATATTATTGCTCCAACTGTATTGTCCGTGTCGCCATTGAATGGTGCGACCGGGGTAACTACAGCTACCAATATCATCGCAAACTTTAGCGAAACCATCAATAGTTCAACAGTAACCGCCAGCACTTTCCAATTAAGAGATGCAGGTAGCAATCTTGTCAATGCAAGTTTAAGTACATCTTTGGGCCAAATTACATTGACACCAACAGCGGCATTGACTGCAGCCACCACGTACACCGTAACCATTATTGGCGGAGCTTCGGGTGTTAAGGATCTTGCTGGCAATGCCCTGGTGAATAACTACGCCTGGACATTTACAACAGCCGCTGTTGCTACAACCTATACTGTATTTCAACCAACTAATACACCTGCATATCCTCTTGCCAATGATGGAACCGGTATTGAATTGGGCATGCGGTTCCGATCTACACAAGATGGTTTTATCACCGGCATCCGCTATTACAAGGGAGCAGGCGCTTCCGGTACCCATATCGGAAGCTTATGGAATAATGCCGGTACGACAAGATTAGCACAGGCTACTTTTACTAACGAAACTTCTTCCGGTTGGCAACAGGTATTATTCAGTAGCCCGGTTGCTATCACGGCAGGGGTTACTTATGTCGCATCCTACTTTAGTACATCGGGAGATTATGCATCTACTAAACCTTACTTCACTACAGCCGTAGTAAATGGTCCACTGCGTGGTCTTGCCGATGGAGAAGACGGGGCAAATGGTTTGTACAGGTATACTACAACCTCTGCTTTCCCTAATAATACTTACCAGTCGAGTAACTATTGGGTAGATGTTGTTTTCAGCACGGGCTCTTTTTCAGATGTTACGCCACCGACGGTTACATCAGTATCGCCATTAAGCGGGGCTACCGGGGTAAGCATCAATACAACGGTGATTGCAAACTTTAGTGAAGCGATCAATAGTGCCACTGTAACGGCAAGCACATTTCAATTGAGAGATGCTGGTAATAACCTGGTAGCTGCAACAGTTAGTACATTATCCAACCAGATCACATTAACACCATTATCACCATTGAGTGGCTCAATTGTTTATACTGCGACGATCACGGGTGGAGCGTCTGGCGTAAAAGATCCGGCTGGAAATGCACTGGCATCAAATTATAGCTGGAGTTTCACCACGGCTACTGTAGATAATACTGCTCCAATTGTATTGTCAACGTTGCCTGCAAGTGCTGCGACTGCTGTGAATGTCGCTACTACCGTAATAGCAAACTTTAATGAAACCATTAATGCATCAACCGTTACCGGTACTACTTTCCAATTAAGAAATTCCGCGAATACACTTATAACAGCCACTGTAAGCACATCTGGCAACCAGATCACATTAACGCCATCGGCATCGTTGTCGACATCAACTGTTTATACTGCTACTATTACTGGTGGGGTTGCGGGTGTGAAAGATCTCGCGGGAAATGCGTTAGCAAGCGATTTTAGCTGGTCGTTTACAACAGTGGCGCCGGCAGTTCAACCTGTAACTGTTCAGAGTTTTACTACAAGAACCGGAACAGGTGCCATCTCACATTCGTTGACAGGTGTACCAGCTGGAGCTTTGTTGGTATTAGCGACAACGGCGGATGCTTTCCCGTCTGATTGTTTATTGTCAAGCACTCCTGCGCTCACGTGGACAAAACGATCAGATGCAGGAGCTACCAATAGTGACAATGCAGAAATTTGGACCGCGGTGTATGCTGCCGGTGGGTCCATAACGGTGACCAGCAGTTGGGGACAGGACCATAGCCAGGCAAGTGTTTGTTATATTGTTTTAAATGCAGAGCCGGTGCTGGGTGGCGCTTCGGCAACCGCTGTTTTACAATCTGCTCCTTCCGTCACTATCAACACTACAAGGGAAAACAGTATCATCTTTGGTTGTTCTGCGGATTGGGATGTGATAAATGGAGCTACCAGGACATTGAGGGATGCCGCAACGGAAAGATTGTATTTCAGGGATAATAATTTTACTACCTATCATTACACAAAGGCGGCGCCGTCAATTGCTGCTTACACATTAGGCGTAAGCTTTCCGACAGGTCAGCAGTCCAGCACGGCGCTACTGGAAATACGAAGTGCGGCGTCACCAGCATTACGACCTTCAAATGCTGCGATTACGGCAATTACTATTCCTGCCACAACTGTTTACAATAATAGCCTGGCGCAAAACTTTCCTAATCCCTTTAACAAAGTGACGAATATACCTTTCTCACTTTCGAAAGCTGAAAAAGTAAATTTGGTTTTACTTGATATTAGCGGAAGAATAGTGAAGGTGTTAGTAAATGCTTCT
>JANOCH010000705.1:0-5257 GCA_031412015.1 Chitinophagaceae bacterium | reverse complement strand
GCAGATCGATCTCCAGCAACCACTGGTCATTGATCGCGTTATCTATAAAAATCGTTCTTTAAATTTTAAACGGGATGGCAACGTCTGCTTTATTGAATGGCCTTTTTTAGATCATATGAATGATGATAGTATTTCAATTTTTTATCATGGCAAGCCCCGCGAAGCCGTTAACGCACCCTGGGACGGAGGTTGGATATGGACAAAGGATGAAAAAGGCCGGCCCTGGATGACCGTCGCCTGCCAGGGATTGGGCGCCAGCTCATGGTATCCTTGTAAAGATCATCAAAGTGATGAACCAGATAAAGGCGCTTCACTTACGATAACGGTGGCAGATAGCCTGGTTGCCGTTGGGAATGGAAAATTAACGGGTAAAAAAAATAATGGTAACGGAACAACTTCGTGGAAGTGGGAAGTCAATAGCCCGATCAATAACTACACAATTATTCCGTATATCGGTAAATACGTCAACTGGCAGGAAAATTACAACGGAGAAAAAGGTAAACTGGACTGCCGTTATTGGGTGCTTGACTACGACCTCGAAAAATCAAAAAAACAATTTGGTCGTGATGTAAAACCGATGCTAACCTGTTTTGAAGAATGGTTTGGCCCTTATCCCTTTTACGATGATGGTTACAAATTAGTGGAGAGTTCGCATTTGGGAATGGAACACCAAAGCGCCATCGCCTATGGCAATAAATTCATGGACGGTTACCTGGGTTCGGATCTTTCCGGCACCGGCTGGGGTACGAAATGGGACTATATCATTATCCACGAATCAGGGCATGAATGGTTTGCCAATAATATTACCACTAACGATATCGCCGATATGTGGGTGCATGAAGGCTTTACCAATTACTCCGAAGTATTATTCGTGGAATGCCAACAAGGAAAAAAAGCGGCTGATGAATATTGCCGCGGTTTAAGAAATAATATTCAGAATAATGGTCCTGTTATCGGTAAATATGGAGTCAATAAAGAAGGCAGCGGCGACATGTATGCAAAAGGCGCAAACCTTATACACACTATCCGGCAAGTCATCAACGATGACATACTATTTAAAAAGATACTTCGGGGATTGAATAATACTTTCTTTCACAAAACGGTTGATACAAAAGATATAGAAAATTACTTGAGCAAGCAATCCGGTAAAGATTTTTCGAAGGTCTTCGATCAATATCTCCGCACCAAACAAATTCCACAACTGGAATATAAGATCAAAGGATCATCCTTTTCCTACCGATGGAAAAATTGTATTAACGGATTTGACATGCCCGTAAGGATATTCTCGGGAGGCCATCATCGTTGGATCAAGCCTACAACGGAATGGCAAACGCAAAAAATGGCGGATTGGTTTGATGAAAAATCTTTTTCCATTGACAAAAATTTCTACATCACTGAAAAAAAGTTACGAATTAGCAGATAAACTTATTACCGGCATTCACTTCCCGCTTTACTCTTTTCACCATCACCTCGTATCTGTTGCAAATTGTCTATTGCCCTTTGCCTATTGCCCATTGCTTTCCTCCCTTTATCTTTACTGCATGAGCACCATCAGGCGGCAAACGATCATTTCTTCCGTTGTTATTTATATTGGTTTCGCCATTGGCCTGCTCAATATTTATTTCTTTACCAAAGAAGGACTTTTTACTACCGCGGACTACGGGCTGATCAGTATTTTCATGCCGATCGCCACATTAATGATGGCTTTTGCCAGCTTGGCCATGCCCTCGTATGTTTTTAAATTCTATCCTTACTACAATGACAATCTCCCACCCAGTAAAAACGATATGATAACCTGGGCCCTGCTGGTAAGCCTGGCGGGATTTGTATTGGTGATGATCGCCGGTTGGTTTTTTAAAGACCTGGTGATAAGAAAGTACAGCGAGAACGCACCACAGCTTGTTATCTATTATTACTGGATTTTTCCGATGGGCCTTGGACTTACGGTCTATTCTATTTTAGAAGCTTACACCTGGAACATCGGGAAACCCGTATTGGCCAACCTGTCAAGGGAAGTACTTTGGCGTATGCTGATCACCATACTGATCGTTCTTTTTATTACCCGTATCATTAAAGATTTTGATCTCTTTATAAAACTATATGCATTTACCTATCCTGCCATTGCCCTGACGTTATTTGGCTATCTCTTATTCACAAAAAAAATTCATTTTACATTCCGGGTAAGTAAAGTAACGAGACGGTTTCTAAAAAAAATACTGACACTATGCAGCTTTGTTTATTCCGGTGTCCTGATTTTTACGATTTCACAGGTGTTTGATAGTATTGTAATCGCATCCGTCTTAAAGGATGGGATCGATAAGGCCGGCATATTTGGAATCGCCCAGATCATGACAAGTATTATACAGGCGCCTCAACGCAGTATCATATCGGTGTCCATTCCTCATCTATCCAAAGCGTGGAAGGATAAGAATATGGCTTTATTGCAAAAGATCTATCAGCGTTCTTCCATTAACCTGTTGATATTTTCCTGCGGAATCTTCCTGCTTATCGCACTTAATTATAAAGAGGCCGTTCAAACATTTGGTTTGAAGGATGCTTATCTCCAGGGATTCTCTGCTTTCATTTTATTGGGACTGACAAGAGTCATTGATATGGGGACCGGGGTAAATACACAGATCATTGGCACTTCCACTTCCTGGCGTTTTGAATTGATCAGCGGGGCAATCCTGCTTACCGTAATGTTACCGCTCACCTATATCCTGGCTAAGCATTATGATATCATGGGACCGGCTTTAGCCAACCTTATCTCCATAACGATCTATAATATAATACGCATTTGGTTTTTATGGAAAAAGTTCAGGTTGTTCCCTTTTACCATACAATCGGCGTATACTGTCTTGCTAGCCGCCGCCTGTTACTTTTTTTGTTATTTCGCCTTTATAAATGTGCATGGGTTTACCGGCCTTGTCTTTCGTACCATGGTATTTATTCTTGTATATGGAGGACTGATGGTATACTTCAGGTTATCGCCGGATATCATACCGGTAATAGACACGATAAAAAAGAGATTAAAATTCGGGAAAAAGGAAGACTGATTATTTGATCCGGGCTTCTGGTTTTTCTATCCTGCCAACGCCGATAAAGCGACGAAGATAATAGGGATCAAACATATCGCTTATCGTAACTCCATACGAAGTGGAAGCATGAATAAATTTATTATTCTGCAAATAGATTCCGACATGTGATATGCCACCGGTAGTATTAAAAAAAACGAGGTCACCGGTTTTCATTTCTGTGGCAGAAACGATCCTTGCGTTGCGATATTGATCCCTGGCGGTACGGGGTAATGACACAGCAAACGCGGAAAGATAAATCGCCTGTACAAAAGCAGAACAATCGATGCCACTTTTAGTAGTGCCGCCATAGCGATAGCGGGTACCATACCATTCATCTACATGCTCTAAAAGTGAATTATCCTGTAACAACTCTACTTCAGTATTCAACAATATTGCGTATTTCAGTTGAAGGTTAGAGGCTTTTTCCAGATTTGACGTTCTGTTCAAATAATTATTGGCATCGGCTGTTGACTGTCTTAACACAGGTGTTTCAGCAGCAACTGTCTTTTTATTTGAAGAAGGCTCTGCTTCAACAGAAATATCGTCTAAAAACTTTACTTCTTTTTTGGTATTTTGAACAGGCGTTCTCTTTACCGCAGGAGAAGATTCCACCGGTTTATTACTGGTAAAGTTCAGCGGCTTCATACTGGAGCAACTGACCAATGTGACCATAACTAATGACCCTATTACAACTGTTCTAAACATGCGGCTTGTTACAATTTCAAAATGGTTCAAAAACCGTGCAAAAATATAATTAAAAGATGTGAAAAAGCAATATCCTTTTAACGAAATTCGCCATTCAAAATTGTGTATACCTAAGTTACTGTGATAAAGTAGTTTAACCTGATATTTTTTTTACTGATCGGAGTCAACAAATACGTTCTTTATCTAATTTAAAGCTTTTCATGCAATCATTCTTATCAATAGTACCCTTTTTATTTTTGCATGGAGCCTGCACTACGAATGCAACTATTAAAACTTATAATCCTGGTTTCGGTATATCTATTCCAAAAACAATACGGGTTGCGATAAAAGAACACGGGCCGGACCATGACACCATACCGCCTTCAACAATCGCTAGCTATTCGTTGATTGAATACGAAAAAAAGGAATTACTTAATGCTGCTCCCGGAACGAAATCAGTACTATTCAACCGCGATGGAACGAAATTATATGCCATGAACTTGGAAGGCATGAGTGTATATGAATTTGATCAGGCTACCAGGCAGGTCATTAAAGAATTTAAATTCAAACCAACGAAAGGAACGGGATGGGACTATGAAAAAGACAAACCAATTCCTTCATATGAAGAAAAACCGGTGGAAGCCTGTTTAAGTCATGATGATAAAATTTTATGGGTATCCTTACACAATGCGGAAGGAATAGTACCCATAAGACTTGATTCGATGAATTTGACACTGGCCCCGGCCAATAAAAAATTATCAAAGAAAATTACCGTGGTTTATCCCGGAAGCCCGCAGAAAGATTCTTTCTATGTGCCGTTGATCAAGACCGGTAAGACGCCTAAGATTATTTCAAGAACCGCCGACAGCAAATATTTATTAGTGAGCAACTGGCATTCTTATAATGTAAGTGTGCTGGAAACAAACATACATCAATCTCCGTATGCAAAAGTTATCAGTACGATACCGGTAGCTTCTATTCCCCGCGGCATAGTGGTAGATGATAAAAGCAACCGCTCTTTTGTCGCCATTATGGGTGGCGCCAGCATCTCCGTTATCAACAACACGGTTTGGATGAAAGAAACTGATATCGCCGTCGCCTCCAATCCAAGGCATATCGTAATGGATACCAGCGGCCATATTTATGTCTCCTATAACCGACTGGGGAAAATTGCCTGTATTGAAGCAGAAACAGGTAAAACAATGTTTACAGCTGCCACTGCTGCACAGCCCCGTACTATCATGCTGTCAAAAAACCAAAAGTTTCTATTTGTCACTTGTTATAGTAGCGATACAGTGGAAGTTTTTACGCATGATAAAAAATTTTTGGGAAAGGGATATATCAATCCAAAATCACAAATTCTTGTACGCTTGCTAACCCGTGAAAAGAATGAAGAAATAAATGAAAATTTTTTTCTCACCCACATCCTGGAATGCTGGGAATACCGGAAAAAATTGGGCTATACAGATAATTGCCGGCTTGTATTTGGTGAGGCT
>JANOCH010000704.1:0-3815 GCA_031412015.1 Chitinophagaceae bacterium | reverse complement strand
GTAAAAGTAAAACCGGTTGCTTTGGATAAAAGTGTTGAATGGATGAAGTATGAATTTATAAATGAGTCGGAAAACAGCGCTACCGTGTCTTTGCAATGGGAAAAGCTGATGATACCTTTTAAAATAGAAGTAGATTATGTCAACGAACAACTGGAATCTTTCAGAAGAGAGTTAAGAACGGAAAGGGGATTTGTCTGGGAAAGCTGGAACCAGGCGGCTGCATGGTGTGTGCAACGCGGGGTAAATCTTGAAGAGGCATTACTCTGGGCCGATTCAGCCACGAGCCGCAACTTTGGCGGCGACAGATCCTTTACGGCCTGGGGTACCAAAGCACAGATCCTTGAAAAATTGAATCGTGCATCCGAAGCGGATAGTATCATGAAAAAAACTACCGCCTTTGCCAGCATGAACGAGATACATCAGTATGCACGCCAGTTATTGCAGCAAAAGAAAAACAAAGAAGCGCTGGAAATTTTCAAAACTAATTTTCAGAAAAACCCCAACCAGTTTACCACGTTGATGGGATTGGTGAGAGGTCACTCCGCCAATGGAGAATATAAAAACGCTTTGAAATATGCCAACCAGGCTTTAGCGTTGGCGCCCGATACTAATAATAAGAATAATGTGATGACGATGATCGAGAAACTGAAGGCTGGGCAGGACGCTAATTAGAAAAAAAGTCGGTAGTCAGAAGTCGGTAGTCCGGCTTCTGATTAATTTATCAGCATTTAGTTACAACCTAAAATCTCACAAAGCTTTTGTTCCAATGCCGGGCCGCGAAGATCCTTCGCTATGATCTTTCCGTCGGGACCTATCAACCAATTTTTCGGAATGCCCTGCACCCGGTATTGCTGGGCCACGGCATTATTCCAGAATTGCAGATCGCTGACGTGTGTCCAGGTAAGATTATCCTTGTAGATCGCCTGCAACCACCTGTCTTTTTGACCAGGCCTGTCAAGCGATACGCCTAATACCGTAAAATTTTTGGCGCTGAATTTTTTGAAGTTGGCCACTACATTGGGGTTTTCCTGGCGACAGGGTCCGCACCAACTGGCCCAAAAATCAAGCAATACATATTTGCCACGGAAAGATGATAATGAAACAGGGTTACCAGAAGTATCGGCCTGTGTAAAATCAATAGCCGTGCTCCCAACCGCATTGATCTTGGCCTCGGCTATGGTTTCCTTGAGATAGATGCCATACATATTCTCAAGAGCCGATGGCTTCAGGCTGTTCATTCTTTTTTCTGTAAGAAAATTATCATCATTGAGTTGGATAGTAGCAGCGATCAAAAAAGCGCTAACCGCGGAAGACTGACGCTTTTCGATAAATTGATCTATTCCTTTCTGAATTTCTTCCTTCGTGGTATTCATCGCCATCATAATACTATCGGTCCGCAGGCCTTGCTGGTATTGCTGATTCATTTTCATCAGCTTTTCAAAAAGGGGGTCAAATGTTTTCTTGAAATCGACGAAATCATTATGCAGTTGCGACCCGGTGAGTTTTATTTCCTTCAGTTGTTTAACATCACCCGCCACTTTAACGGATGAATTATGCAGGAAGGTCATCAGGCTTTTTTTATCACCCATATTGATATTCAGGATCATGGGCTCCTTCAATTCAGCCTTTAATACAAATACTCCTTTACTGAATTTCGCTTTTGCCAACGTATCCGCTGGCCTGTTCACGTCGGTCAGGGAGATCAATTGACCATCTTTGATACCAGTTACTTTACCCGTAATAGACAACTTGTTTTGGGCTATCCCAAAAGCGGGTAAAAAGGCTAATAATAAAACACATTGCTTCATGCACGTCATTTTTTGAGCTATCAACAAAGATAATTTCTTTTTTGGCAGGATAAAAGTAAGCTGGCTTACTAAAATAAGGACTTAAGGAATTGTTTAACAGAAAACTATGAAATTTAGAACTTTGACCTGTAAATAATGCCGAATGAGCCGATCAAAAACTTCCTGCTTATTTTATCACCATTATTTCCCACCCGATCAAATACGGATTTTTTCACCCCGAAACAGTACTGATTTTCCGTAATGCTGTCAACGAAAACCACGTAATAAAAATTTGTTTTGCCACTGCGTTCTATTTTTTTATCGATAATATGTCCATCGATATTAAGGCTGTGTTGCGTGCCAATAACATTAATGACTTGTAACCAAGCCCGATTGAGGGCAAAGGGTAAGATAATAAACAGAGCAGGAATTAAAATCCTTGCGAATTGGTTTTGCTTAAAATACCCGGTTGGGAATATCCTTTTGAAAAAATAAAAGAAAATTGATCCAATAACAATTGCAGCTAATACAAGAAAAGCCAAATTCCTTTCAGCGGTTTTTGTAATACTCGCTTCTTCTGTATACGCATGCCCCATTAAGCCAAGTATACCAATCACGCCGTATAAAACGATTGCAGAAATAAACCACAGCTTTTTCATGATTCAAGTTTCGCTATAAAATTTTTTATAGTCTCACCTAAATTTTCACTCCCTTCCATAGCTTTTACAAAAGCACTCCCGATGATTGCGCCATTTGCATACCTGCAGGCGGCTTCAAATGTTGATTTATCCTTGATCCCGAATCCCACCATGATAGGATTACGAAGATTCAGGCTTTTAAGTTTTTGTAAATAACTGTTGACGCTTGTCATATTTTTATCGCTGCCTGTAGTAGAGGAGGATGAAACAGCATATAAAAAGCCGGTGCTCAACTGGTCCAGCTTTTTTATTCTTTCTTCGGAGGTTTCGGGTGTGACAAGAAAGATGAAATCAAGCCCATACTTTTTTATGATGGGTCTATATTCTGTTTCAAATTCATACTCAGGAAGATCGGGAAGAATTAACCCGTCGACTCCAACAGCGGCTGCATCCGAACAAAATTTTTCAAACCCATATTGCAATACCGGGTTCATGTAGCCCATGAGGATCACGGGAAGAGTAAGGCCCCCGCCCCCTAAATCTCCGCCGGCTGGTGGAGGGCTTTTACGAAAATCTTTTAGTTGTTCGAAAAGTTTTTGAATGGTCATTCCGTTTCCAATAGCGATAGCACTGCTGGCCTGTATCACCGGTCCATCAGCTAAGGGATCGCTGTAAGGCATGCCGAGCTCGATCATATCAGCGCCATTTTCCTGCAATGCCTTCATGATCTTTAATGTGCTGTCCAACTTTGGATAGCCCGCCGTACAATAAATATTGACAACTTTTTCCTTCTTTCTTTTAAACAGCTCAGCGATACGGCTCATGATATATTATTTTTCTGCAGCAGAAATGGAATAGGTATCCCCGTCTATTGTAACAAAGTGATAAGCAGGATAGCTGTCAATATCCAGGGTAATGTGATATACTTTATTTGTTGAGTTGGCGGCGGCGGTTTTAAATCTTACCAGCACGGTATCGCCTTGTCGCACCGAACTAAGTTGTTCCTCATTAAAATCAGCCGGCAAACATTTCTCGAACTCATACCGTTCTCCACCAAAATTGGAATTCATCCGGAAATAAGATTGTTGTTCTTTACAATCATCTGATACTTTTTCAAATTTTAATTTATGCTCTACAAAAGGTTTTCTTTCGCAAGAGATCAAAAAAATTGATGCCGCTGCTACCCATAAGGCAAGGATACTTTTACGCATATTTTTATTTTATGTATTTCATGTAAGTGGCAAGATCCTTATCACCTCTTCCGCTTAGACAGATCACGACCTTATCATTTTTAATGAACTTCATTTGATGTAAGGCCGACAATGCATGTGCAGTTTCCAGAGCAGGAATAATTCCTTCCAGTTTTGCCAAATTAAAAGCGGCTTCCACC
>JANOCH010000703.1:0-7819 GCA_031412015.1 Chitinophagaceae bacterium | reverse complement strand
ATCCGGCTATCCTGTCAAGTACACTTTTTTTAGGAGCTTCCTCTTCATAATACCCGCTGTTGCCATACCCGTAACCATAATCGTACCGTCCATAGCCGTAATAACCATAGCCCGCTTTTAGTTTCACATCGTTAATAACGATGGATACGGAAGGAAGCTTTTTGGATTGATAGAGATCATCGATCAAACCGATCTGCTTTTTATAGGTATATCCCTGTCTTACCAGGTAGAGTGTGCAATCAGCAAATTTACCCAGCGTCAATGCATCACTGACCATTCCAACCGGCGCCGTATCGATTATTACCACATCAAATTCGCGGCGAAGCCATTGAAATAACTCTGTCACTTTTTGATCTAGCAGCAATTCCGCAGGATTAGGAGGAACCGGCCCGCAGGGCAATACAAAAAGATTCTCCTGGCTTGGCACCGGTAATATTAAATCCTTCAACTCTGCCTTTCCCACCAGGAAATTGGAAATTCCCGGATTCTTTCCAATACTTAACCCGGCAAGGATCTTCGGTTTGCGAATATCAAATTCAAGTATAATGGTTTTTTTTCCGGTCAGCGCCATTACCGCACCCATATTGGTACTGACAAATGATTTTCCTTCACCGCTGAAGGAAGAGGTAACCAGTATGACGGGTTTCTCAATTTTATTAAGAACGTATTGCAGGTTGGTACGGATAATCCGAAATTGTTCAGCCACCATCCTGCGGCTGGTCTTATTAACGATCAGTACATTGTCTGAATTGGAGTGACCGATCTCTCCCATGATAGGTGCCGAAGTGATCCTTTCAATGTCAAAACGAGTGGTTACTTTATCGTTTAATAACTCGGCGATAAATATGATAAGAGCGGGCAATCCTAAACCAATAAACACAGCCAGGATTTGAATCATCCGCTTATCGGGCTTTACCGGTATTTGTGATGCCGTGGCTTTATCAATAATTTTTGAGTTGGAAATTGTTGAAGCTCTTGATATCGCTGCTTCTTCCCTTTTACCCTCCAGCAAACCATAAAGCGCCAGCTTGGTAGTAACCTGGCGTTCCATTTCGATCATTTCTTTCATCTTATAGGGCATTTCCTTCAACTCGCCCTGCTCTTTATTACTCTTGCTCGTTATATTTAAAATAGCCTGTTGGAAAGAGGATCTGATATTATTAAGATTTTCCAAAACGCTTTGCCGTTGTTTTTCTATCAAAGCCTCCGCTTCTTTTACAGCTGGGTTACTGGGAGGTATATTGGATTCGAGCAATGATTGTCTTTCTAACTGCGCTCTATTGTATCCGCTTACCAGTTCATTCAGCGTAATATCTTCAAGTCCAAGCGAGGAGGGAACGACCGTCTTGTTATACTGATTTTTTTTATCCTTAAGGTATCCGTCCAGCAGGTCAGTTATCGTAAGCCTCATCTGCTGTTCGTTGAGAATTTGGTCTGCAGCCGAAATCTTTGCAAAGTAACCATCAAATTGTGTTTGTACATTGATCAGGTTATTTCTTTGACGATAAGCCAGCAGGGTTTCCTGGATACTATCCAATTCTCTTTTTAGTGAATCCAAACGGCCATCGATAAACCCGATAATCTGGTCTGTAGAAAAATTGTTTTGCTCCACGGTCAGGGAGTCGTATTGAATCATCAGGCTGTTAACTATATCCGCCGCCATTTGCGGATTGGCCGCTTCCAGGTCAATGATAAGAATACCCGTACCGCCTGCTTTCGGTTGTACTTTCACTGTTCTTGCAAGACGGCCAGCCAGTGATTCGAGCGGATGCCAGGTAACATTATATTCCATGCCGCCGCTGGGCAATATTCCATTCCTGGTTAACCTGAATACGCCGTTCTTATTTTCAAAGACCTGGTCAAATTCAAACTTAACCGTTTCATTATTTATTCTGAACTGCTTTCCGTTATCGAATTTTATCTTCATCGAGAAAGCTCTTGCTGAATCACGAATCGTAAGAGCCTGTATGGTAAAAGGAGCCTGCTTGTATACATTTTGATCTTTGATTCTTCCTTTGGCGGTATAACCAAACTGCAGGTTCAATTTGCTGACCACCCTGGCCATTAATGGTCGTGACTTCAGAATTTCGATCTCACTTTGGATATTCTGCGACCGGTTATTACCCATCAGGATGTCTTCTACTTTATCAGGGCGATTACTACTGTTCTCGCTTTTAATAAGCATGCTTCCTCCGGCACTATAAACCTGGTTGGCATAACGCAAATAAGTATAGGCAATCAACAAGGCCAGCGCAACTGATAAAAGGAATAAGGGTAGAAAACGGATATACTTGTAAAAAAGATCCTTCAGGCTAAGGGTCCCTTGGTCAGTTTTGCCGGTTTTAATCTGCTCGTCCATTATTTTACTTATAATTCATTCTATTGGAAAACCCTGATAACAACAGCGATCGCCGTTATGAGGCTTACTACGAAACCGGCTTGCCGGTAAACCATTTCCTGGTCGGCTTTTTTGGCTTTTCGTTTACTTGGCTCTACCACTATCATATCGTTTTGCATGAGATTATAATAGGGGGATTCAAACAACGAATTGGACGAAAGATCTACATAGCCGGCTTGTCGTTTACCATCAATTTCTCTTACCACTTTCACCGCATTTTTCAATCCAAAATCTTTTACACCTCCCGCTAAACCGATCGCTTCCAATATCGTCACTTTTTCGCCCGGAACAGTAATGGGACCTTCCTTGTTCACTTCACCCAACACCGTTACTTTCAAATTTTGAAACCGGATAATAACGGAGGGGTTGGTCAAAACGGAATCTCTTTCATTGATCTTTTTCTTGATAGAATCCGCCAACTGAAGCTTTGTCAATCCTTCTACCTTCAATAATCCAATCTGCGGGTATTCAATATTTCCCCTGGCATCTACTAAAAATCCTCCTGCGGACGATCCACTTAATGCAGATCCTTCCGTTGACCCTCCCTGCGCGGGTAAATTATACGGAGCATCAGAGATCTGGGGTTTTGTGCTGGCACTGTACACCTGTATGGAAAGAAGATCGTTTTTCTGTATACGCAGTTCGGATGGCAGTATTGTTTCCGTCACAGTGGTGTCCGTCACATTTTGCAGGTAATTGGGAATTTTTTGCTGCGGCGTACAGGAGATAAAATAAAAAGGCAAAGCAAAAAATAAAACGATGCGGAAGAATTTCATTGAAACGGCTTTATATGTACAGTTGGGCTGCAAAAATAAGGTTTGACCCCGTTAAGACTGCGTCGAAGTTAATTTAGTTCTGTCAATATGAGCCACCAACAAATACCCGAGGCTATCGATAGCAACTTTGACCATTTTATGTTGCAGCCCCACCACTTTGCCCTCCTGGTCCATCAATGGCCCGGTTGTGATCTTCACTCTTTGGTTCAACTCAATGTTCATGGGCCTTACTTCTACGTTTTCGAATTCATCAAGGAATCGTTTGATAGCATTGATCTCCTTTTCTTTCACCAGCGCCGGCTTACCATCCCAGTAGACAAAGTTGATCACCCCCGGTGTCATTCTAACCGCCGTCCGGTCTTCCTCGCTCACCTTTACAAAAACATAGGATTTAAAAAGCGGCTCCTCCACTATTTTAACCCTGTCGCTCCATTTGCGACGTACTTTATTGACCGGGCAATAGCTTTCCAGGCCCTTTTCCGTAAGAAGTTGCGTCACCTTTTTTTCCCATCGGGGACGACTATATATGGCCAACCATTTTCGGGACATAGGAACAGGTTTTTAGACAGCTTCGCCACCTCGGTCACATAATTTTTTTTTTACATGACCGATAAATAAGGCCACTATAACGGCTTTCTTTTGCGGCTATTGTCTTTCGCGTGCAAATATAGCGGGCATAATGGGAGTGGCAAAAGAATAAAAATGACGGATTGTGAATGTTTTGTCCCCACGAGTTGATAACTATTATAGGCGTTATAACCTTTCAATCCCTATCTTATTGAAATTTTTAATGTAGCCGGATTCAGGTTGAAACAGGTTAACAATCAGAGTTGTATGTATTTGCCCTTATAATTATGGGTAGTGTTGGCCCCGCAAATAGATAAACTGGTCATACAAAACGAGTTAACCTTAATGAAGAAGCTTGTTTACAACCAAATGAAGGGTTGTATATTTTCAAAAATCTTACATTTAAAAAACTAAACCGCCGACACTTTGTACCAACGCTTTTACTCCCTTGATGTGTTCAGGGGAGCTACCGTTTGCCTGATGATACTGGTCAATAACCCTGGTACCTGGACACATATTTATCCGCCACTCAAACATGCGGCCTGGCATGGACTGACCCCGACGGATCTTGTGTTTCCCTTCTTTTTATTCGCCGTCGGAAATGCAATGGCTTTCGTGATGCCGCGCCTCGAAGCTGAGGGTGATAGTGTGTTCTGGAAAAAAGTGATCAAAAGAACGGCGCTGATATTTTTGATTGGATTGTTTCTCAACTGGTGGCCGTTTATCAAATGGGAGGAAGGTTCGTTGGTATTTCGACAATGGGTAGATCCCAACAATCCTGAAACCGGTGTCCGCATCCCGGGGGTGCTTCAGCGTATTGCGCTTTGTTACTTTTTTGCATCGGTTATCATTTATCTTTTAAAGCCCCGCAAAGGTTTTTGCACCGGTCTTATTTTTTTACTGGTTTACTGGATGCTGTGTCTTATGGGCAATCCGGCTGATCCCTTTAGCCTGACTGGCTGGTTTGGAACGGGTATCGATAAGGGTATTTTGGGTCCGGCGCATATGTATAGAGGAGAGGGAATAGCTTTTGATCCCGAAGGATTGATGAGTACGATACCTTCTATAGTACAGGTGATCTTTGGCTATATGGTGGGCGACTATATACAAAAGAAGGGGAAGACTTTTGAAATGGTGACCGGTTTATTTGTAGCCGGCGTAGCGATGCTTGTCACCGGGTACTGCTGGGATATGGTTTTCCCTATCAATAAGAAAATATGGACAAGCTCTTTTACTATCTATACAACCGGCCTCGCTATACTTACTATTGCCACGATGATCTATATGATCGAATTTAAAAACATCAAAGGAGGGTTAGCTAAATTTTTTGATGCGTTTGGGAAAAATGCGCTATTCGTTTTTGCACTGAGTGCTTTCCTTACCAAAGGGCTTTCGTTGATTCGATTTGAAAACGGGCTGAGTGACAAAGGGGAAATGACTTATTACAATCCATGGACATGGCTATATCAAAAAGTGCTGATCAATATACCGGGTGATCCCAGGATCGGCTCTTTGTTATACGCTTTGTGTGTGATTACTTTTATGTGGGCCATCTGCTGGTGGATGGATAAAAAGAAGATCTATATAAAGGTGTAATTATTATAAGCTGATCTTTTTGCCCTGTTGAGGGTAGATAAGTTTTAGTTGAAAGGGGTTATTTCCTGCTAGTTGAGTTTTTATTTTTGATTCGTTGTTTCCAGTAGGCTTTATATGGGTAATAATAATAGGCAGGCCTTCCAATGCATTAACATTCTTACAAAAACTACTCAAGACTTTTATTTCGTTCATGAGTAGTCGTGGAGTCAAGTGACCGAATAGTTGCGTATCCGGCTGCTCATCGGGGTAAGACACTTCAATAAATATCCCTTTTAGTTTTTTATCATCTACCAGCGGTGCGATGGCTTGCCATAGCCGGCGCAGTCGTTGCGAATGTTCGATGGCATCGGCGCCTGTATCTCCGAGGTACAATACAAAATTTTCATTATGACGAACAAGAAAGGCGCTGCTCTGGTAGGGATTAACATGACTTAATACAAAAGTCTTCACATTCATGCTGGTATTGGCGATCGCTTTTTCATTTATTGTATCCAATACTTCGTAATGATATTTTTTTAATAAAGGCGTTTCACCGGCATCCGCGAAATTGGCCCAGCTTTTCCAGGAAAAATATTTCTCTTTTAAAATATCAACCACAAAGGGTAAAGCATAGATGTTCTTCACGGAGTCGTCGGGAGAATTAATGATCATACCTGCCAGGTGATCAAGATGACCATGAGATATAAAAAATCCTTTGATATACTTCCGCAATACAACAGCGGGCGGATCCTGGAATGTTTTTAAAGCGATGGCTTTTTTAATACCGGCATGCACCGTCCCGGCATCAAGGCAAATATATTCGTTGCTACCAACCGGCGCCAACATATAAGCTGACAGGTTACTTTCATCGGTACCGCCCCTTATACCCAATGGCACTACCTGGAAAGATGATTGGCTAAACACATTTGAAGAAGCCAAAAAAATAATAAGAGAAAGAGATAAAATTTTAATTGCCTTCATAATTACTGGTAATAAACGCTGCAATATAATACCAAAGAAACTAAGACAATGACTCCGCCGGTCTAAATGCTTCAATGGTTGCAGATAGTTTAACCGGAGATATTACACCATCCAGCGCTATTTCAAGCTGGTGAAATTCATCAAGAGCAGCATCGTAGTAATGAATAATAAAAAAGTAAGAAGGGTTTTCATCATGAATTGTTTTAATAATTGTTAGCAACACAGATTTCCATGGTATCTCTTTATCTTCTTTATATAACCAGATGCTTTCCCCGCTGATCCTGATCAATGCTTTATTATCTAAAAGACGGGGCAATACAAATATTAATAATAGTACAGCGAACAGGAATTGGGAAAAACCAAACTGATCTTCTCCCAACAGGTATAATAACAATGCTGCTACGATCAGCATGACGAGGCCTATCATCCACTCCTTCTTCGTCCTTTTAATGATAACGGGCTCTTCAGTATCTATTTGATTGTCATAGTGAATTCCCTCGTTTTTCGTAGGATGATAAGACGGTGGAGTAGCCTGCCACAAGGTCTTTTCCGGGGGCAGGTAATCTATTTGAACCGCTTCGATATATTGGTGTTTGCGTTCTTCCAATGAGGAACTCATCTTGTTTTGATTGAATAGGTCTAAAAATAAAATATCTCCCGGTTTAAGGGAGATATTTTTTATTCTCCGATGATCTCATCTTTCTTCTTTCCCCAGCTCTTATGTTTCGCCCCATCCATCTTTACGATCTTTGGAGTAAACTTACCCACTACGTCCACCAATTGCTGCTGGCTTCTCATCACGAGTTCGATGTCCTTATAAGCAAAGGGTGATTCATCTAATCCCCCACCCAACAGTTTTACTCCATGCTTTTTCAGTTCATCTTTGAATTGTTTATCAGTAACGGATGCCCTGGCTTTGGTACGGCTCATTTTTCTTCCCGCTCCGTGGGAAGCAGAATTGACCGAAGCGTTTTCACCTTTTCCTTTTACAATAAATCCAGCGGCGGTCATTGATCCCGGAATAATACCCAATACATCTTTTCCGGCCGGTGTCGCTCCTTTACGATGAACGATCACATCTTTTCCTTTCCATTTTTCTTTCCAGGCAAAGTTGTGATGGTTTTCTACCATCGTCATCGGCTTACGACCTAATTGCTTTGCGATCTTCGCGTGAATGATATGATGACAAGCCGAAGCATAATCACCGGCCAGGTTCATCGCTATCCAGTATTCCATTCCTTCTTCTTCATTCAAATCGAGCCAGGCAAGGTTACTTGCTTCTCCCGGCAAACGTCTTTTTTGTTTGGCGATCTTTGTATAATGATTCGCAATATTGGCACCTAATCCTCTCGAACCGGAGTGAGACAATAACCCCACATACTTTCCAGCTTCAATTCCTAACACTTCATCCTTCTCCGTAATCTCTACTGTTCCAAACTCCACGAAGTGATTTCCGGAACCGGAAGAACCCAATTGCTTCCAGGCTCTTCCATGCAGGTTCTTTAGCAATGGCAATTCATAA
>JANOCH010000702.1:0-17190 GCA_031412015.1 Chitinophagaceae bacterium | reverse complement strand
AAAAAGACCCGGCGACAATTTTTCGCCGGGTCTTTTTATTGATCATATATCACGAAGCCGGTTAACGGTATTTTTTACGGGACTTACTTTAAATCCGGCCTGCCGGAGTAAATTGATGCAACCTTTCTTGCCGGGCAGGTGCCCTGCTCCTACGGCTATCAATATTGATTTTTCGGGTAGTAATTTTTTCAACTTTTCTATCCAATTCTCATTGCGGTTGTACAACAAAATATCGGTGTAGTTGGAAATACTTGGATCGCTTTTCATCAGCATTTCTTCCAGCATTTGCAGGTTCTGGCTTCGATAGGCATTCATCATTTCAGTAAGTTCTTTGTCTTCGCCATCGCCTTTGTTGGCATTGTCGATATAGCTTACTAATTGATCTGCCTGTAGCTTATAAGGAATATTATCCAGTACCGATGCCTGGTAACCCATGCTCTCTAACCCTTTAATAGATTTGCCGTATTGCTTTGCTTCCTGCATGATCACCTGCTCCATCATAGCGGTTGTTTCGCAGGGCATTCCTCCCTGTTGCAGCGTAGAGGCTGCCAGCATGGGTTTGTAGGTCTCCAGCATGGCGAAGGGCAGCATGGACTCTTTTGATTCAAAATATTTTTTTACTTTTTTATAGTCGTCCTCACTCAGGAGATCCTGCAAGGTCGTGTCGCCTTTCATTTTCATCTTGCTCATGACACCCAGCATTTCAAACATATTATCCAGGTCAACCTCAAAGTAAACTTCCTGCACTTTTTTTATCACATTTTTCAAGCTATCGCTCAGCACCGCATCATCCGCACAAAGCATATGAATGGTTCCGAAGAGGTAAGATGGCTTTTTCAAACCATTACCGCTTATCTTCCACAACAGTGTATTGTCTTTGTTATTTTTTTGGGCCAGGGCTGTAATTGCTATCATACTACCAAGTACTATTGCACTAAATCTTTTCATTAAAGTAGCTGTTGTTTTATTGTAGACCGTGATTTTAATTCCTGGGTCAATTTTGAAGCAAGTTAGTTTTTTCGTTTAATAACCGGATGGATAATTGAGTTATTGTGGTTGCAAGGCAAGCGGGATATTTCTATGGAAATATTTATTCATAGCCTGATCCCTTTTCAAAACGCGGTTCGATACTATCCCACTATCGCTTCTTCCCCATACATCTGCTCCTTGAATTTCAGAGAAGGCGAAGCGAAAAATGATCCAAGACCCAATTGCTCCCATTTGTCATCGACGGATTTTATAGTTTCGTCGTTGGCGACAATAATATTCGGCCAATCCCGATGAAAATCGTCTAGTTCTTTTGTTTTCCTGGTTCCATCTAATCCCATGCAGGCGATATATCCACTTGAAGTGGGCCGTTTACTAAGATAGTAGTCTCTTTTAGGATCGAGATTATTGCAAAACCGCCATAAAGCTGTTGGCAGGTCGTTGGCATCAACGGTATGCTCAACATACAGAATCATTTTTATTCCCTCCGTATCCTTTAATGCCACTATTTGCTCATGCAATTCTTTGATATGCCCCTTCCGGTTTTTCTCAACAGAAATGATCAGGCAGGGAATTTCTTTTTCTAGCAATGAGTAATTGATTCCTTTTATTTCAGAAAAAATGTTTTTTAGATTTTTGATTGCCGGTTGCCGATTGGCAATTGCTAATTGCCCATTGCCTGTTGTCCATTCAAAACTATCATCCCTCTCCTCCTCAAACTTCTTCGTTCCATCGATACACATTTTACCGCCAAAGCCCATCTTGCTGCAGCTATGATCCAATACATCCATCGGTCCTTGTGAAAAGTAAATATCGGTTGCCGGATTCAGGTTTTTAAATACATATTGCGCCAGTTCCAGGTAATTCGTAATTGACGTATTCTGGTCGGCAATGACAAGTATTTTATTAAACATCATCTGACCAGCACCCCACATGGCGTTCATTACTTTTTGCCCCTGCCCGGCGTATTCTTTATTGATCTTCGTGATGACAAGATTGTGAAAAACACCTTCAACCGGCATTTCCATATCGATAATTTCCGGGACCATTGTCATCTTGATCGGCGCCAGGAATATTCTTTCAGTCGCTTTTCCCAACCAGGCGTCTTCCTGTGGCGGAATGCCAACTATGGTGGCGGGATAGACAGGATCCTTTTTATGGGTGATGGCGGTAATATGAAACCGCGGATACCAGTCGGGCAAGGAATAATAACCGGTATGGTCACCGAAAGGTCCTTCCCAGATCAATTCGTCGCCGGGATCGACATAACCTTCGATAATGAAATCAGCATCAGCCGGTACCTCTACATCGGGTTGTGAAATACATTTCACCAGCTCCACTTTTTTCTTCCGTAAAAAGCCAGCCAGCATGTATTCATCTACATTTTCCGGCAATGGAGCTGTAGCTGAATAAGCATAGACCGGGTCACCGCCCAAAGCAACAGCCACCGGCATTCGTTTATTTAATTTTTTGTACTCATTAAAATGTTTGGCGGATACTTTATGTTTATGCCAGTGCATACCGGTAAGCGTTGGTCCGTACACCTGCATGCGATACATGCCCACATTGCGGGAATTGGTATTAGGGTCTTTGGTATGAATAATTGGTAACGTAACAAACGGGCCACCATCCTTTGGCCAGCAGGTGATAACGGGAAGTTTGGTAATGTCGGGCTCCTCCATGATCACTTCCTGGCACTCTCCCTTTCCACTTTTTACCTTTGGCATCCAGGAAGCAAACTGACCAAGCTTGGGTAGCAATTTCAATTTATCAAGAATGCCTTCCTTGGGTGAAGCCAGCAGTTTGAATAAGTTTTCGATTTCCTTCGCGGTATCATCAAGATGGCTGACACCAAGAGCCATGCACATTCTTTTTTCGCTTCCGTATGCATTCATCAGAACAGGAAAGTCATAGCCGGTGTTTTCAAAAAGTAATGCCTTACCCCCACCAGGTTGTTTACTAACTCGGTCAGTTATCTCAGCTATTTCCAGCTTTGGATTGACATAGGTTTTGATACGGACAAGTTCTCCCGCTTTTTCTAACGCATCAATGAAGTACTGCTGATTTTTGTAGGCCATGCTTTAAATAAATTATGCAAAGTTACAACACAGCCTTCGAGGGAATGTTCAAATAATAAAAGAAGAAGTTTTTCTAGTAAACGTTGACAGGGCAGCCGGTACTATTTTTACTTTTGCGACCGCCGCCGGAGAACCCACCACCGCCGTTGCCCCCGCCTAAACGGTAAGTCAAATGAAGACCGGTGAAGTAATAAGTATCATTGTGATTGGGTCCACCGCGACCTGCCCCTTTTGCCGGGTAAACAGGATTGCCAATATCGTCGCCACGGTACGACATATCTACCGCCAATTGGCCTCTTGCCGCAAGCAGATCAGCGGGGTCTGCGTAGGTGGTGCTTACATCATCGAGATAATCAGTAAATAATTTCCTGAATCCAACTTCCAAACCTAGATGTAAGTTGTTGTTGATGGCGAATTTAACGCCGCCTCCAAACGGTATTGCTACTTGTGTCAGGCTATAGGGCTTCCTATCCGGGTAGCCAGCTAACCCCTGCCCTTCGGTGCTTAATGGTTTGAGATATATTTTATCGGTTGTGCCGTTAAAAGCGTAAGGATTGAAATGATATAAAGCCAGGCCCGCGAATGCATAAGGCGAAATGCGATTATCATACAGGTTTAGCAAATAATATTCTCCCACTACACTGAACTCGGAGATGGACGTTTCAAACGCCAGGTTACGGGCACGCAATTCCGCATCTTTACTAAAGCGATCAGCGCCGCCAACAATAGAATACGTAAATCCTCCACGCAGCATGATATTATCGGTCAATTCATAATTGCCGCTAATACCAATCGCTCCATTGGTTACTTTCTTCGGAAATATTTTATCGGTGAGATCGCCATTATAAGCCGCCAGGCCGCCAAACACTCCAATATGAAAACGTTGTGAGAAAACGATATTGGTAATTAAAACGAAGATTAACAGTAACGTGATCTTTTTCATAACTAATGATTGACATGAGCCACCTTGCAAATTTAAGGCCGGATAATGAATATTACTCTGCGGGGTAAAAAGAGTGAATAATTAATATCGGCATGGTTTCCTTTTCGATTGACCAAAAGTTATGAATTTGTTAATCAACCCGGATCAAACACTTTCATTTTTGTTGTTGAAAATTATTTTTGAAATAGACCGGTATAACTAATACCCAGGCCGGGTTGATTGGAATAAATGATCTTTCCATTGTCATACGCTATACCTGTTGCGACGTCTTCCTCCAACAATAAAGGACCGTCCATATCCACCTGATCGATAAAAGGCAATAAATGAGCTATGGCTGCGGACCCAATAGTGGATTCATTCATGCATCCGATCATGATTTTTAAATTGGATTCCCTGGCTTTTTTTATCATGCGTCTTGCAGGAGTTATGCCGCTGCATTTGGTCAATTTGATATTGATACCATGAAAATGGTCCCTGCATTTTTCTACATCCTGTTCCCACACACAGGCTTCATCGGCGAATAAGGGTAATGAAGATTCTCTGTACAATACTTTCATTCCTTCCCAATCATCTTTTGCCAGCGGCTGCTCTACAAGCTCAACTCCGAGTTCTTTTAGCTGTGGAATCAACTTTAAAGCGGTGTCAAGGTCCCAGCCGGCGTTAGCGTCTACCCGTAATATGGCATCCGTGTTTTCCCGCAACGCTTTTACAATGCCGATATCATCAGCTGTGCCAACTTTTATTTTATAGATCGGCCAGGGTTTTTCTTTCAGCTTGCTCACCATTTTTTCAATGCTGTCAATACCGATGGTATAATCCGTCAGGGCGTTGTTAGCAATATCTCCCTTCCACAGTTCAAATAGTCTTTTGTTTTGCATTTTGCCAAACAGGTCCCATGCCGCGATGTCCAGTGCACAAACCAAAAAAGGATCTAGCGGCAACAGGTGATGCAGGTAATGCCAATAGCGATCCGGATCCGTGAAAGCGAACTTTTCAATGAAGGTTTTTTTCCGCTCCAGGTCTTCGATCATTTTTTCCACGGTAATATCATAATAGGTGATGGCTGGTGCCTCTCCATAACCTTTTATGCCAAAGTGTTCCAGTTCTACAATGAGTGTTGGCTGGTGAGTTTTGGTTCCTTTGGAGATGGTGAATGGGTGACGGAATTTGAGATTGTATGGATAGTAATTAACCTTCACTTTTAAATTTTGCACAAAATATGGAAAAACAATCTTTATGAATCCTTATGGTTATGTCAAAATATTTTTGCTTATACTATGTTCACCCTGGTTGGTGTTCCTGCTACATGGTCAACATTGCTATAAGTAAAAAAAATCAGCCCCATCCTTCTCAAATTTATTTATGAAACGAACAATACTCACAGCCGTTTTTTATCTTTTGCTTTTTTCTTGCAAGCAACCTGGAAACGATTTTCAAGCCAGCCCCGGAACACCAGAGTCCTTGCAGGAAGAAAGCAAATCTGAGATCAGCTTTGGTAAAGGCCGGGTGAACGAAGACCTGGTTGAAAGTCTCTATGCAGAACTTTTGGAGAAAACCCCGGTACTGAATGAACTTGAAACGGCAATAGAAAATTTACAGGCGCAAAAGCAAGATTCGTTGTATACTTTCGAAAAGTTTGATGAAAAAAATAAATCGTACTATAATTCCACAAAGGGTTATATCGCCAATATAAAGGATTCGCTGCTACGAATGAAAATTAAAGCGATCATTGATAATAGCCTGGATAGTTATGATCTAAGGATAGCTACAAACGAGAATTTGATTTCAACACTGGGCGTAAAAGATAAAGCACTTGGCGATCTGCATTTAGTTTTGAAATTGGTAAAAACGCTTCCCATGATCGAGAAATACCAGGCGGAGAATAAACCTTCTTCGAAGCCAATTGAAAATGTTATTCGTCATTTTGACAAAGCAATTAAACAAGCTGATACACTCGCGTGGAAATAGAGGGTTGAGTAGTGCCTTTTAATTGGGTGATTCCTATCGCCCGCTATGCACTACATACCCTTTCAATTCTTCATTGAATTCTTTTTGATCAACAAGATCCTCCAATGAAATATGCATCCGGTATCTCCAGTAATGTTTATCAAATGCCGGGTTGTTGATCCTTTCTTCATGAGGATTTTCACGACGCAGGGTCTCACTCATGCCTAAAATATCCTGTAGCTGGAAGATACTCCACATGGCCGGCGAATATAGATGCTGCAAAACGATCGCCCTGTTCACCCAGGATTCGCAGAAATAAGGAGCACTACCCCATTGGCCCAAAACACTATTGTAGAAGTGCTGGGTTCTCACCCGGTTCTCTTCCCACCAACCCCTAATGGTACTCATGTCGTGGGTGGAAGGAGTTATTACCGACAGAAAAGGCGCTTCATCAGGATGGAAAAATTCTTTCTTTGGATCTTTGGGCATACGCTGAATTTCGAGGCTGAGTATGCCGAGTTGTTTCATTACCTCGGGCACACAATCCGGAACCATACCCAGGTCCTCGCCGCAGATCAGCATGTTGGTTGATTCTTTTAAATAAGGTAATTTCTGCTGGGCCTCTTTTTTCCAAAACTCATCCTGGCGACGGTAGAAGTAATTTACATAAAGCGATCTAAGTTTTTCCTGTACATGTGGTATCAGGTATCTGAATGATGATGTTTTTTCCATTGAAATGCGGAAATGAAACTCCTGCCCTCTTGAGCCGTCTTGTTTGAAGAATAGCACATTGGAAATAAGATCATACAATCCCAGTTTCAATTTTAAATTCTCCGCAGTATCTTCCTGCCTGGCAAAATAAGATTCTACTTTTCGCTGGCTATCAAATTCAGGTTTCAGATCATATCCTCCATTAGCGTTTGATACGAGATAGTTATCTTTTACCTTCTGCGCCAGTTCGCCAAACAATTCATAAACTATATCGTCGATGATATAAGGCTGACAATAGCGATGTTCATCAAACCAAATTCCGTTTTCACCAAACTCCACATAGTGTACAGGAATGCAATGAACAAAATGCCCCATGATACCCTGTACGGCATTGGCGGGTATACTCCATATCCGGAAGAACCCCAGGATATGATCGATCCTGAAGGCATCAAAATAATTGCTCATTTGCTCAAACCGCTGCTTCCACCACGCAAAGCCATCCTGCTGCATCCGTTTCCAGTTGTAAGTAGGAAAGCCCCAGTTTTGACCGATCGGCGTAAAGTCGTCGGGTGGCGCCCCTGCCTGGGCATCCATATCATAAAGCTCCGGCGCTACCCAGCCATCGCAACCATGGCGATAGATACCAATGGGTATATCTCCTTTTAATACGATCCCTTTTTTATGAGCATAGTCAGCGGCTTCTTTTAATTGTACATGGAGTTGGTACTGCGTAAAGAAATAGAACCATATCTCTTTTTGCGCACCGGATTTGGATGAAACAAGGGTATCGATCTCCTGCTTATCGTAGACGCCGTTGGTCTTCCATTCATCAAAATGGGACGTGCCGTTTTTATCACGGAAATAACTGAATGCGGCATAAGGAACCAGCCAATGTTTATTGTCGTCAAAAAATTGCCGGTAATCCTCCGATTCAAAACAATCCTTACCCATCAGATCATAAAGTTCTTTTAGCATCGCCAGCTTGAAGAGAAGCACTTCCTCATAATCCGCTTCCGTCAATTCATTTAATTGAGCTTGCTTCTTTTTTAAGGCTTCGATCTTATCGCCATGTTTCTTACCGGCCACTTCTGCCAGGTTGATATAGATCGGGTGCAATGCAAAGGCTGAAATAGCCGCATAAGGATAAGAATCAATCCAGGTGTTGGTAGCAATGGTGTCGTTGATGGGAAGTATTTGTATCAACTTCAGCCCGGTCTGTTTTGCCCAATCAACCAATAGTTTTATATCGGCAAATTCTCCCACACCGAAACTTTTTTTACTTCGCAGGCTAAAAACCGGTATCGCTACACCCGCGCCTTTCCAGCCATCATTTTGTAAACGGATAAAACCATCATGCAGGATCGTAACGCGATGTGATGGCATATCTCCATGCAGCAGTCGATTGTCACCTGTTTCATATCGTGTAAAACTGTTTTCTTTTGTATTAAATACTCCATATTTATAAGCTACCGGGAAAAAACTGCCGGACATATCAAGGCTTACCGTCCACCAGTCTTCTTCTTTTGAAAGCTGGATCACTTTGTCTTTCGACCAGTTGCCTAACGTTTCATCACTGCCGGCAAGACAAACCACTTCATGCTTCTGAACAAGCGGGGCTTTTATTTTAAATGTATGCGTGTAATGCTTACCGGACTTGTGTTTGCTTTTTGGTTGGCCATGTTTGAGCAAAACATTATTGAACGGAGCTGTAAAAAAGGCATTCTCGTATTCACCGGCATGGTTCCAGGTATCGATCAGTTGAATCTCCGATGCTTCTTTGTGACCGCCATCAGCTATGCGGTCAAAACCCCATTCGCCGGTTAACTGCCCGTCTTTATTTTTCAGGTAGTATTTATAATTGACGCCGTTTTTCGGCCAATCCTTTTTGTCAATTTCAATAGCGCAATGCCAAAACTCATCGTTCAGGTATTCCATGGCAACTGCCTTTTTCGGGTCGTTCATGCCCAACTCTTCGGCACTGCCACCGATCCACAAACTTTCCCCAAAACGGGTGTGAAAACGTAGATAAAATTGGAGGTTCATTGCAATCGTTTGGCGTTAAGTTCGTCGTTAGTTGGTCGTGTGCGGGAGACACGATGTTACGAAAGTAAAATAAAACAGGCAAGGTTCGTATTTTTATTTTAACATTCTCCTAAAAATACCTCCTAATAATATGAATTTAAGTTACTACCGCTGGCAACGGCTTTTCCTGTTTGGGTTTGGTCTCTTTGTTGGCACCGCCTTTTGTATGAAATGGATGGAAGATGATCTGATGGTAAATAATGAGAAGTTTACGATCCTGGGTTTGGAACTTTTTTATACTAAAGCTAAGGTGGGGGCAATTCTTTCTGCGCTGGATAACGGGGTACAGACCATCCTTCGTTACCACCTTTATTTTGATTTTGCTTTTATGGCGGGGGTATATCCGGGCATTATTTCTCTATGCATGATGGCCCGGGAGAAAGTCGCTTCGGCCCGGCTTAAGAGAATGTTGTATATCCTGGCGGCATTTCAACTGCTGGCATGGGCGGCCGATATCATAGAGAACTATTTCCTCCTTCTATGGATCAATGAGCCCGTCATCGGAAAAGAATTTGACTTGTATCACGGCATTGTCGCTTTGAAATGGTTCACTGCTCTCGCGGGAGCGTTGTTAGCTATTCCAATGGTACTGCGAAAAAAACGGTAGAAACAAATTAAAACTCATTTTTTCATTTAACTCCCGCGACTTATTTTTGCCAAAACTTTAAATCAATGGAACAAGAAAAGAAGTACAAAGGAATATATTGGCTGTTATTCTTTGCATCTACTGCTGCTTTGATCTTCGCTATTTACAGCCATTGGGAATGGCTGACTTTGATACTTCCGTTTCAGACCACAGCTTTTGTAAAAGCCATGGATATAATGTAATCATCATATAAGTTTTATATAAGTAAATAACCCGCTTTAGCGGGTTATTTCTTTTTCTGTCAGCGCATTATTAGATATCTTTAGTTTTTCTTAACATATTCAGAATCCTAAACACAATTAAAAATGAGAAAGACAATTTTTTTTACTCTTGCCTTGTTGATACTTGCAACTTCCCTTCCTAATTTTTCTTATGCGGCATATTCTCTTCCCGGTTCATCAGTTCCGGCAGAGCCTGATCCCGCCACAGTAAAATCTGCTCTTGCTGAATTCAAAAGTCTTTCCAAAAAAGAAAGGAAAAGCCGCATCAAAGAAGCCCGGAAAGAAGTGAAAGAGTTTAAAAAAGCCAAAAGAGCCGGTGGTGAGGCGAGTACCAATACGCTGCTATTGGTCATATTGGCGATCTTACTTCCTCCATTGGCTGTATACCTTCACCAGGGGGAGATCAACAGCAAATTCTGGATCAGCCTTCTGTTGACATTGCTGTTTTGGTTACCAGGAGTGATCTATGCATTGATCGTTATTTTGGGTAACGAATAAGCTATAGTAAAGCAAATAAAAAAGCCGGCACTTTCGATACCTATCGAATCGCCGGCTTTATATTTTTTACTTACCCGATGATCACCTGTGAACATCCAATAAGCGAAGTCAGATAAATAATTTTTTATCCTTTAAACATCCCAATGGCAGACTTCGCATTTCTGCGGATCTTCCAAAGGTCAACAACACCAAACGTTGGTTTTGTTGCTGGTTCGGGCAATTTAATGTCCTTAGCTACTGTTTCTTTTACTTCTTGCAAGAGGTCTTGTAGTACCCCATACTCCATCTGTATAATAGATGGCATAACATCACTCTTCATGATTATATCCTGTTTTAATTAATTACAAATAAATTTTTGAGCAACAGAGGGAGAAAAAGTCTGGAATCGTTAGAAGAGGCAAGCTGCAAGCTATATCACCCGTTTGTAAGTACTATACAATGCTCAATTGATGTGCAAATGTACAATGAATTGCTTTACCGTCAAAGCGAATAGGCAAGAAAATTAAACGTTACGATTGCTTTAACAAATAACCAATTCTACCGCAATCGTTAATTTACTACGTATTAACGGACAAAGAAATTCCCGTTCCTGTTACTCCAAAGTCTTCCTGCTGTTTTCATTTTACGCCGAAGACTCCATAGGTTAGTTGATCCAAAAGAAACTTCTTTTGTTTTTGCTTCGGCTTCTGGAAATAAAATGCCGGTTGCTACAGTTTCTTTCACTTCGCAGCAAAGTTGCTGCAGTTCTTCTTTTTTGAGCGGCACTAATGAGTGCATTACATTTTGTTTCATGATGCTAAGGTTTATGGTAACGGTAAAAAATCTGATCAGCTTATTTTCTATTCTTTCAGATTCACGACGTAAAATTAAATCAACATCGGCGCCGGCAAAGTGACAAATGAACAAAGTGTTGCTTTTGCTTAGCGAACAGTAGATTATTGTTAGTGGAGTGTTTTGAGGATGCTGCTATGTTTAGTACGAAAAACGATTAAGTAAGCTTTCAGCAGGTAAACGCTGTTACCGGGAAACAAAAGATTTGTTAATGAAACAAACAGGTGTTTGGAAAGTAATCTCAGTATGGCAAAGATGCAAAGCAACTATTTGAAACCATATTCATTTAGCAAGGTCCGGGTTTGTAAAGGCTGAATTAAATACGGTACGCCTATTAGCGTGTAAAGGGAAAATTAAATATCTTACTCAAAACTTTATCCTTTATGTACAAAATTTCAATGGCATCAATGCTATTTTTATCGGTCTTTTCAACTATTCATTCACAAACAGCTCCGGCGGCTGATACAAGCTTGCGGATATTTGAAAAAGTTGAAGTTGAGGCATCTTTCGCTGATGGGATACAGGGATGGAGACGTTTCCTGGAAAGGAATTTAAACGGCATGGTGCCTGTTGAAAACGGGGCGCCCAATGGCAGATACCTGGTCATTGTTCAATTCATTGTAAATAAGGAGGGCGGTATTTCTGATATTAAACCGTTGACCAAACAAGGCTTCGGAATGGAACAGGAAGTTGTGCGGATCATGAAAAAAACTCCGACATGGACACCCGCCATAATGAACGGTAAACCAGTGAATGCATACCGGAAACAACCGGTTACTTTTGAGGTTGTTGACGAGAACCTCACTATCACTTCAAAAATACCGTATGAGCTTGTTGCTAATTCAGACAATGAACTAACCATTGAAGCGGACAAAGTAAAAGCAGAAGATCTTAATGTCTCTATTTCAGAAGGCAGCATTAACCGCAATGGCGAAGGAAAATTTATCGCCCGGGTCACCAAACCGGGAAGAGTAGTGATCACCGTATTCAATAAAAAGAAAAAAAGTAAAGTGATCGGGGCTGTGAGTTTTGAGGTCAGAGATAAATAAACCGGGAGTGGTGCTATTGGATTGAGTAAAGCGATTAAAATAGGTCAGTCATGAATAGCGATCATTTCAACTGTCGGAAAATCCCGGGAACTACTTTCTCAACAGTGCCATAGTGGTTGGCCCACGATATCTCCTTATAGGAAATGGAAAGACCTTGATATTTTCTTTTCATCATCGTGTTGTAAAAAATAGTTGTAGAACTGAGCACCTTATTAAAAACTTCCAGCGAACCTGCATATAAATAAACAGTCGCGTTGTAAGATGTGTTTATATTATTATAATTCTCTTCTAATTTCAGTAATTCATTGTAGTTCGCCCATACGGAAGGACTGATAGCATAATATAGGTCAAACAATCTATTTTCCTTTAAAGTAAAATACAAGGCCAATAATCCGCCAAAAGAATGCCCGATAAAGACCTTTGTTCTTTGTTTGGTGACCTTTTTATCTATAAAGGGCATAAGTTCCGTTTTGACAAAAAGATAGAATTTTGAAGCTTGTCCAAATTCATCGTCGTTAAAGCCACCTGCGTCCGATGGTATAAAGTCACGTT
Source organism: Chitinophagaceae bacterium (assembly GCA_031412015.1). Taxonomy (GTDB): domain Bacteria; phylum Bacteroidota; class Bacteroidia; order Chitinophagales; family Chitinophagaceae; genus Terrimonas_B. The sequence goes on along the minus strand of JANOCH010000702.1, from coordinate 4,645 downwards.
GCCTCCGCATAACATGATTCCCGATATGGCCGATACCTACCAGAATACAGTTGTTGGTCTTTGAGTCATCAAGTCCCAAAATATATTTACCCGAATTAAGGGAAGCATCCGTGAAATAAACGATGTGATAATTTTTGGATGAATCAAATGTCTTCGGTTTTTTAATTATTATTTCATAATCGTCGCCGGTATGTAAGGAGGTAAGTTTTATCTTTTCAATAGACTGAGGAGATGAAATAAGTGAGCACAAAAGAAAATATATGAGAAGAATAGCTGTATTAATAGTGGATACCATGTAAGAATTGGTTTCGATGTAAGCTTAGAATATCCTTCTGAATAACCGAATTGGGAAAAGGTAATGTACCTCACAAAACAAGCCCTCACGTTACTGTAAGGGCTCTTCTATTTCCAGGTAATCTATTTTAATCCAATATCCCGATCGCTATCGGGACCAGTTCTTCTACTTCACTTCCTCATATGGCACATCCGTTACATCCTCAGTTTTTGCTCCGGCGCCATTACCTTGCGGTTGTTCAGGACCACCGGGCTGGGCTGCGGTTTCCCCCTCCTGCTGGGTTGAGTTATACATATCCTGGCTGGCCGCTGTCCATGCTGCATTCAGTTCGGCCATCGCGGTATCGATACCGGCAATGTCCTGCACTTTATGCGCTTCTTTTAATTTCTCAGCGGCCTTTTCAATCACGGTTTTCTTTTCCACGGGAATTTTTTCACCATATTCTTTCAACTGTTTCTCCGTCTGGAATACTAAGCTATCCGCGGCATTCAGTTTATCTACTTTTTCACGTTCGGCTTTATCGGTTGCTTCATTGGCTTTTGCTTCCGCTTTCATCTTTTCTACTTCATCTTTGCTTAAGCCGCTTCCTGCTTCAATGTGTATCTTTTGTTCTTTACCGGTTCCTTTATCTTTCGCTGTTACGTGTAAGATACCATTGGCATCGATATCAAAGATCACTTCGATCTGAGGTAAGCCTCTTGGCGCCGGTGGTATACCATCCAGGTTAAAAATACCGAGGCTCTTATTATCCTTCGCCATCGAACGTTCTCCTTGTAAAACGTGTATCTGTACACCGGGCTGGTTATCGCTGGCAGTACTAAAAGTTTCAGATTTCTTAGTAGGGATCGTCGTGTTGGAAGGTATCAACGTTGTCATCACACTTCCCATTGTTTCAATACCTAAAGACAACGGTGTAACATCCAGCAACAATACGTCTTTCACTTCACCGGTCATCACCGCACCTTGTATAGCAGCACCCAGCGCCACTACTTCATCAGGATTCACACTACGGTTTGGTTTTTTACCAAAGAATTTCTCAACGATCTCCTGTACTTTAGGTATACGGGTACTTCCACCAACTAATATCACTTCATCAATAGCCGATGTACTGATACCCGCATCTTTCAATGCAGCTTCACAGGGTTTCAGACAACGGGCAAATAAACTATCAGCCAATTGCTCAAATTTTGCACGACTTAATTTCTTTACCAAGTGTTTAGGCACTCCGTCAACCGCGGTGATATAAGGAAGATTGATCTCTGTTTCCGTAGAAGAAGAAAGTTCCACCTTCGCTTTTTCAGCGGATTCTTTCAAACGCTGCAGCGCCATTGGATCTTTGCGCAGATCTATCGCTTCATCTTTTTTAAATTCATCAGCCAACCAATCCATGATCACTTTATCAAAATCGTCACCACCGAGGTGAGTATCACCATTGGTACTTTTTACTTCAAATACGCCGTCCCCCAATTCAAGAATGGAAATATCGAATGTACCACCACCAAGGTCAAACACGGCGATCTTATGATCTTTACCACCTTTGTCCAAGCCGTACGCCAATGCGGCGGCTGTGGGTTCATTCACTATCCTTCGGACGGTCAAACCGGCGATCTCGCCGGCTTCTTTGGTAGCCTGGCGTTGTGCATCATTAAAGTAAGCCGGAACGGTAATAACGGCTTCGGTTACTTCATGGCCCAGGTAATCTTCGGCTGTTTTCTTCATTTTCTGAAGTACCATAGCGCTAATTTCCTGTGGCGTATACAATCTGCCATCTATGTCAATACGAACGGTATTATTGTCACCTTTTGCCACTTTATAACTCCAGTGGCTGATCTCTTCCGTCACTTCATCAAAGCGACGACCCATAAAACGCTTTACCGAGGTAATCGTATTCTGAGGGTTGGTGATGGCCTGGCGTTTAGCCGGGTCACCCACTTTACGTTCGCCGTTTTTCAAGAAAGCCACTACAGACGGGGTTGTACGGCGTCCCTCGTCGTTGGCAATTACTACTGGCTCGTTTCCTTCCATTACGGCAACGCAACTGTTTGTAGTTCCCAGGTCAATTCCAATTATCTTTCCCATAGTTTTTTATTTTCTAATGTTTATTCCGCTTCTGCGGAACAGCTATTGACAGTCAATCATTGTGCCGTGAGGGGTAAATGTGAAAAAATGGCAGTCCAAAACTGTGAGTTTGGGCCTAACCGGCATTGTATCACTATTAAATATTCCGAAAAGCCCGATGATATTGGTATCTCCGATTAGCCTGGCTGTGTGTTATTCCTCCCCGCTCAATGCGACTGCGAACGACGTGAAGCAGGAAGCATGGAAAGGTTAGGTGACGCCGCTTCTCAACATTTTCGATAGTTTCGATATAAGATTAAGTCTTCGAAAAGCAGGGGCTGTGTATTGGTGGCCGTCTCCTTCGGAGAAGGTCGGCATGAGGCCTTAGGGCTGTCTTCGGCGTAGTTCCGGTTTAGGAGGAGGCTTTTTCCTAACTTCAAACCTCAAACTTCAGAATTCTATGGAATGGCTTTGGATCACACTGGGAATTATTTTGATCGTGGTTGGAATTGTCGGTAGTCTCCTTCCACTGCTTCCAGGTCCTCCGATTGCTTTTGCCGGTTTGTTACTCCAGCTTTTCAGAGAGCCTGATCCTTTTACTTCCAGGTTTCTTTGGATATGGGCAGCTGTTGTTGTCGTGTCTCTCGTTCTTGATTATATGATCCCTATTTGGGGAACGAAAAAATTCGGGGGTACGAAATATGGTGTTTGGGGTTGTACGCTTGGCTTTTTACTGGCTTTCTGGATGGGACCCTGGGGAGTTATCATCGGCCCTTTTATCGGGGCTTTTGTTGGTGAGATGATCGGCGGACAAAATTCAAAAAAATCATTCAAAGCCGCCCTCGGTTCGTTTATTGGATTTTTGCTGGGCTCTTTTCTGAAACTTGTTATTTGCTTTATGATGTTGTACTATGTCATTGCCAGCATATAAAGCAAGTTTCGATAAATGAAGTATCGGGTATACATTCATTTTCAATAAATTTTTTATAATGGCAACCTCTATTTCACAAAAACTGCGGATCAAAGAAAAAGCCATATTACTAACACTAAACGCACCTGTGGAATTCAAAAAGGGACTAAGTGATTTACCCGCCGGCGTAAAAATCACGGAGTCGGCAAAAAATTATGACCAGGTGCATTGGTTTGTATTGAACCGGAAACAATTGGAAAAGGAAATGAGTAAGGTCATGAAGCTGGTAAAAGATAAGGTCATAGTATGGGTTTATTATCCCAAAGGAAGTTCAAAAGTGCAAACTGATCTTACCCGTGACAAAGGCTGGGACTGCTTGCTAAGTGAAGGCGATAAGCTGACCTGGATAAGTTTGATATCGTTTAACGATACCTGGTCCGTGTTTGGTTTCCGTGCCAAAACAGAAGCGGACAAAAAGAAGGAAGAGAAACCGAAGGATCGTGAAATATTTAACTGGATAGACCCGGTGGCCAAAACAGTAAAAATTCCTGATGATCTTATCGCAGCGCTGAAAAAGAATAAAAAAGAATCGGCCCTATTCGATTCGCTGGCTTTCAGCCATAAAAAAGAATATGTAGAATGGATCGTCACTGCCAAAAAAGAAGAGACCAGGCTGGCAAGGATAAAAGGAACCATTGAGCGGTTGAACAAAGGCTGGAAGAATCCGGCCAATAACTAATAACCAATGCTGCACAAATACGGATACAGAGGAAAATTACCATGAAAAATGCTGTCTATTTTGATTCTTTTCTCGTATTCATCTTAGCTTAACTATTGTTTATCCATTCTTTCACTATTTTTATCGGTATAAAGAAATTTATTGTTGGTAATGGGAAGTCGGTAAGCACTTTTCCATTTTACCTGACTTTCTCCAAAGGGTTCCTTTGGACCGGCGATTATAACAACACAAAGAATGAAAGGAATTATTATTTCAGCAGTTATTATTTCTCTCCTTCTCTCCTGTTCCCACAAGATCAACCCGGACAGACCATCACTGTCGAACACCAATTTTAAACTGGACTCACTTACCAATTCAGAAATAAATATTCCCATCATTATTAACCTGAGACCGCTGTACACCATGGCGGAGAGCCAGGTGGATACATTGTTTACTTCACCGAATTATCCCAATGGTTGGGTACAGGAGGAATGCGATACAAGATATAAATACAGTTTTCGCCGCAGCCCGTTGCAAATAAAAGCATCCGGCAACTCGATGAACCTCGGTTTCACCGGTTATTATAAGATCGTTGGTTCTACCAGGGTTTGTGTGGCAGGTGCGGCCGTTTCGCCGTGGACCACTCCCTGTAAATGTGGTTTTG
>JANOCH010000701.1:0-3164 GCA_031412015.1 Chitinophagaceae bacterium | reverse complement strand
GTGGCGATACATTGTTTACGTAGGTTTTTGCAATATCAGCATATAACTGACCTGCAACATCAGATTTGATGGCTACCACAACATCCGTAGCATTTCCCTCCAGTAATTTCTTTATCTTTTCAAAAGAGCTGAATGAGGTCTGGCTGTAAACGGCTTCTGATAATGCAGTGACAGACTTTCCTTTTTCTGAAAGCTTTGTATTAAAAACCGGAGAAATAAATTCCGCTTTCTGATCAGTAACATACATGTCCATCAATGCCTCGAATAATTTCTGATCAACTCCCGCGTTATATTCTTTAAAGGATTCTTCCAGTCTAATTAATACTTCACCTTTACGTTTGTTATAAGTTGCTTCGTCTTTTGCAAAAGCCGTAACCAATGAGTTCATATCTGCTGCAATGCCCCACAGTTCTACCCTTGGTATGATCTCGTTATAATAATCACGTGCATACCCATAGGGTTCAATATCAGTATAAGCCTGCTTCAGGTTTTTCAACAGTTCTACATAAGCCACATTGTATTCAGGCTTGCTCAGCACAATTTTTTCAAAATTGCTTTCGTATTCTTTTCTTTTTGCAACAGCATTTGTTTTGGTCAGTCCCAACACTTCGCCCTGCCACTTTTTCCAGGCATTGGATATGGACGCATACTTGGCAGCATACTGAATTTTTATGCCTTCATCTTTACGCATAAAGCCATCAATTACGCTAAGCGCTTTGGTGCGTATGCCAATCTTTGCAGGATCGCTTACTTTTACAGTCTGCTCAATGGCACTGCTGTGCAGGTATTCGTTGGTGCGTCCAGGGAAACCAAACACCATGGTAAAATCGCCTTCTTTAACGCCATCTAAAGAAATATTTAAGGAACGTTTTGGTTTGTAAGGAACATTATCGGGCGAGTATGCAGCGGGTTTATTATCCTTGCCTGCATAGATGCGAAACATGGAGAAATCCCCGGTATGACGTGGCCACATCCAGTTATCAGTATCTTTTCCAAAATTGCCGATAGAAGAAGGTGGTGTTCCTACCAGGCGAACATCATTATACGTCTCCGTTACAAATAAATAATAATGATTGCCTTCATAAAAAGGTTTGATCAGCGCCGACTGGAAACTTTCCTTTTTAATAGTATTGATCAGTTCGGCACTGTTCCTGTCAACCAGCGATTGCCTTTCACTTTCACTCATGGCGGCCATTACTCCATTCAGTACCTGTTTACTTACATCATCGATCCTTACTATAAAAGTGACAAATAATTTAGGGTTAGGTAGTTCTTCTGCGTTGGTCTTTGCCCAAAAGCCATCTCTTATATAGTTACGATCCAATGTGGAATGATCCTGTACTGCATCAAAACCACAGTGGTGATTGGTCAATACCAGGCCTTTGGAAGATATCACCTCCCCTGTACAAAAACCTCCAAAGCTCACGATCGCATCTTTCAGGCTTCCTTTATTAATGCTATAAATATCCTTAGCACTGATTTTCATTCCCAGGCTTCTCATTTGCTTCTCATTCAGCTTTTCAAGCAAAAACGGCAACCACATTCCCTCTTCGCCCTTTAACAGCGAAACGTTACATAATAATAATAAACCAAGAAATACCTTCTTGAAAAGCTTCATATGATCATTTTAAGTCGCTAAAATTAATCGATTTTACGATTACTCACTTTCGGCAGATAGTCACTTTTGATGGATCGTATTAAAGCAAAACCTTATACCAAATCGTAAATTTACCCCCATCAACCTGTTAATATCCCATATCCGATGTTAATAATACCGTGTGAAACGTTAGTATGAAATAGAACTCTTAGCAACTAAAAAGTAGAAGCTGCACAAATAAAGTGTGAACACCGTACTTTATAAAACTTGTTCCACCGGTATCCACAAAAATATTTTAAGAACCTTTACCTTAGTTTTACCCGATACTGTACTAACAATCCTGTGGAAAGTGTTCTAAAAATCAATACCAGCAATGAACGACTATGTGGATTACCTTGTTTAAAATGTGGATATTGGAAAAACAATAATTTTGTAATTATTATTATCCACGAATTCACAGTTGTAATAATAATAGCTTTTTATTTAAATATTGTATTAATACAATTATTATAATACAGTAATGAGCAAAAAGAAATTGTTTTGAAAAATTGGAAAAGCTAATTGAATATTGCTCTTCCATACTGGACGAAGTTGAAGGATTATTTTTAAATTGATAACATGAACACAGAAGCGATCATAGCCGCCAAAGCAAACGTTGATACCAGGGGTTTTCTTGATATCGACCTGGATCCGACACTGGACCTTTTTGCTGAAATAGAGAGATTGAAGAAAGATAAAAATGCGGTGGTGTTGGCTCATTACTACCAGGAGCCGGACATACAGGATGTAGCAGATTATATCGGCGATAGCCTGGGGCTGGCGCAGCAGGCGGAAAAAACAACAGCGGATATGATCGTTTTCGCCGGTGTGCATTTCATGGCAGAAACGGCAAAGATCTTAAACCCTACCAAAAAGGTGGTTATTCCCGATCTGAAAGCCGGTTGTTCGCTAAGTGATAGTTGCCCGCCTCCTTTATTCAAAAAATTCAAAGAACAGCATCCTGATCATGTGGTAGTGAGTTATATCAACTGCAGTGCCGGCATCAAGGCCCTGAGTGATGTGATCGTTACCAGTAGCAATGCAAAAGTGATCGTTGAAAGTTTTCCAAAAGATCAGAAGATCATCTTTGCTCCGGATAAAAACCTGGGGGCCTACATCAACAAAGTGACCGGCAGAAATATGTTGCTTTGGAATGGCGCCTGTATGGTACATGAGATATTTAGTTTGGAAAAAATAACGAAGCTGAGAGTAAGACACCCCAATGCTAAATTTATTGCGCATCCCGAATGTGAAGAACCGGTATTGCGCATTGCGGATTATATTGGCTCTACAACTGGTTTATTGAAATACACGCAAACAGATAGCGCTAGTGAATACATTGTAGCTACCGAGACAGGAATTCTTCACCAGATGATGAAAGCCTCGCCCAATAAAAAATTTATTCCTGCACCTCCCACCAATAGCTGCGCTTGTAATGACTGCCCGCATATGAAGTTGAATTCACTGGAAAAACTGTACCTGTGTATGGAGTATGAAACTCCGGATATTACTATGGAGGAAGGGCTGA
>JANOCH010000700.1:0-3226 GCA_031412015.1 Chitinophagaceae bacterium | reverse complement strand
AACAATACACCGCATCAGTATGAAGCCATTGAAGGAGACGCAGCTTTAAAAAAATTAATTGCTGAGTTAAAGGAGCATACAGAGATCTGTTTTGATACAGAAACGACAGGTATTGATGCCAACGATGCGGAACTGGTGGGGTTAAGTTTTTCCGTAACACCAGGGGTTGCGTTTTATGTTCCTGTACCTGCCGACCAGGAAAAAACAAAAGCTATTCTTTCCAATTTCGAGCCCCTGTTTTCAGACAAGAGTAAGACATGGATAGGTCAAAATATCAAGTATGATATACTGGTATTAAAATGGTATGATATTGCCATTGAGGGCCGGTTGTTTGATACGATGCTTGCTCATTACGTCATTGAGCCGGAAGGGAAAAGAGGCATGGATCTCCTGAGTGCAAAATACCTGGGATACGAACCGGTACATATCGAAGAGTTGATCGGGAAAAAAGGAAAGACCCAGGGCACCATGCGGGATGTATCCCTAGATAAAATAAAAGACTACGCCGCCGAGGATGCTGATATTACCCTGCAGTTAAAGAATGTTTTTGCACCATTATTAATAGAAAAGGAAGTTGAAAAGGTTTTCAATGAAGTGGAAGTGCCATTGGTAAAAGTATTAGCGGATATAGAGTATGAAGGAGTGAGAATTGATACAGGCTTTCTCAATGATTATTCAAAGCAATTAGAAAAAGATGCAAAAACAGCCGAGGAAAATGTATATAAACAGGCAGGTGTTCGCTTCAATCTCGCTTCTCCCAAACAGCTTGGTGAAGTGTTGTTTGATAAACTGCAACTAGATACTTCCGCCAAAAAAACAAAAACAGGACAGTATCAAACAGGTGAAGATGTGTTGCTGAAATTAGCCGCCAAAGGAAATCCAATCGTGGATGATATTTTGGCTTTCAGGGAGTTGACAAAATTGAAATCAACTTATGTAGATGCGTTGCCTCAGTTGATCAACCGTAAGACCGGCAGGGTACACACCACTTACGGCCAGGCAGTAGCCGTAACGGGCCGACTTGCAAGCAATAATCCCAATCTGCAAAATATACCGGTGAGAACCGATCGGGGAAAAGAAATTCGCAAGGCTTTTATACCCCGCGATAGCGATCATATTCTATTATCAGCGGATTATTCGCAAATAGAATTAAGAATTGTGGCGGCCATCAGTGGTGATCTGAATATGTGCGACGCTTTTCGGAAAGGAACAGATATTCATACGGCGACGGCCGCAAGAGTTTATTCCATCCTTGATTCAGATGTTACCAAAGAGATGAGGTATAAAGCCAAGAGTGTAAACTTTGGTATCATATACGGACAGGGAGCTTTTGGTTTGGCGGACAATCTTGGCATATCCAGAACGGAAGCAAAAGAGATTATCGATAATTATAAAAAACAATTCCCCGGTATTCAGCAATATATGGACAGCATGATAAATTTCGCAAGAGAGCATGGCTATGTACAAACATTGATGGGTAGAAAGAGATGGTTACGGGACATCAATTCATCCAACTTCACCGTTCGTGGATTCGCGGAAAGAAATGCTATTAATTCTCCCATACAGGGCACCGCCGCTGACATGATCAAACTGGCCATGCAAAAAGTGGATGCTGCGATGGCAAAAGCAAAAATGAAAAGTAAGATGATCATGCAGGTACATGACGAATTGGTTTTTGATGCCGTCAAATCGGAGGTAAAAGAATTGAAGCCATTGATAGTGGAAAATATGCAAATGGCAATGCTTTTACCAAATGATGTTCCGATAGTAGCAGAATGTGGCGAAGGTGAAAATTGGCTTGAGGCGCATTAAACGCAGCCAGGTATAAGATTTCCAATTTAGTTCCTGCTCCATCCGCTTAATTTCCAGGTTCGTCCTGCTGCTTATTTTATCGTTGGCAGGTTATTTTATTTTTCATAACTTGAAATAAAACTTGCTATTATGAAAAAGATAATATTATTTCTCTGCACCATGACTCTGGTGGGAACTTCCTTTCAATTGAACGGACAAAGCCAGGAAGACATGAAAAAATGGATGGACTATATGACCCCATCCGATGTACACATAATGATGGCAAAATGGGATGGCGAATGGAATGAAGAAATACAATTCTGGATGGCTCCCGGCGCCACGGTTCAAAGTATGCAGGCGGCCTGTGTTAATAAAATGGTCTTGGGAGGCCGTTACCAGGAATCAAAAACTACCGGAAGTTTTATGGGTATGCCTTTTGAAGGCATCAGCACCTTAGGATGGGATAATGCCCGGAAAGTTTTGGTAAATACCTGGGTAGATAATATGGGTACCGGAATGATCTACATGGAAGGCAACTGGAATGATGCTACAAAATCTGCAGAGTTCAAAGGAAAATCAACAGATCCTATGTCGGGAAAATCAATAGATATAAGACAGGTAATGAAAATAGTAGATGATAATACACAGGTAATGGAACAATACACGATGCAGGACGGAAAAGAATTTAAAAGCATGGAGATTAAGTTCACCCGGAAGAAATAGGCTGTTAAAATATCTGATCCCTGGTTTTGCTAAAAGACCGGGGATTTTTATTATTTTTTTCTTACCTGTTTTCCAAAATACAAATCATCCTTTTTACCATCCATATCCCAATCCAGCATAGTTTCAAAGGAAGCGGTATCATTTTTTAATGACAAAGAATAAGTTGTTGTATCCCGCGAAGGAAAATCCTGAAGCATTACCAGCTTTTCAGCATGTAACCACCATTTACCGGATGGATTATATACCAGTGAGTCATTTAAGTTATAGTGAGCGGAATTCCAGGTACTGTCTGTCCGAAAAAAAGTACGGATCGGTTTTATCCTGAGCCGATCTTCCCATTCAGACCTGTTAACATCAAAAACCTCGCTGGTATCAGAATTGTTTTTGGATTGAATATTTATTCTGATCGAAAGATTATTCCATTCCCCGATCAGGTCTTTTGCTACTATCGAATTTTCTTTGGTCGGGCTATCTGAATGATGGCAGGCGGCCAAAAGTATTATTGTTAAACCAATGAAAATTTTGATCATGCCTGATTTTTTATTTCCACAAATGAAGGGGCTTGTTCATATTTCCAGGTAGGGTTAATGGCGTTAACTTTTTTGTGGCGGCATTCAGTAGGTAAATAACGTAGAGTTTCTTTTCCATCCGCGGCGATCTTCCACAGCCTTTTTCCATCAGGGCTGACGCCATAAATTTCATTTTTCCTTTT
>JANOCH010000699.1:0-6235 GCA_031412015.1 Chitinophagaceae bacterium | reverse complement strand
ACCCATCTTGCCTAAGGCTACAGCATCACTCACCCGGAAAATAGGACTGAGCATTCAGTATTACCCGTTGCTACCTATATATTTTTATTTTTCATCGAACATTTGGCTGGCTTATCTGTATAGTTTACGTCACTAATTATTCAAAAGAAACCAATGAACCGGGTTTTATTCTTATCCTTCGCTTTGTGTTTTTTCCAGCTTTCGTATGCTCAAAATACAGGGAGCCTTACGGGTACTGTGGTGGATAAATCCACTCAACAACCCCTTGAAGGCGTATCCATAAAACTGGGTGGTTCTGTTAAAGGAACCATTGCAGATAGTTTGGGTAAATTCAGGATTGCAAACATCCCGCTACAAAGCTATAATCTTGAAATCAGCAAAGTGGGTTATAAACCATTTACCCTTTATAATATTGTAATTACCAGCGGAAATGAAAATAACTATACAATCGAACTGGAACAGGGTTTTACTTCTTTAAGCGAAGTTGTCATCAAAGCCAATAAAAAAACAGTAAGGGCCGCTACCTTAGAAACACCCCTGAGTGTTCAACGCCTGACAAGCGAAGAAATAAAAAGTAATCCCGGCGGCAATTTCGACATCAGCAAAGTAATACAGACGCTGCCCGGTGTGGGTGGTGGTCAGCAGGGAGGCAGTTTTAGAAATGACATAATTATTCGTGGCGGGGCTCCCAATGAAAATGTGTTTTATCTAGATGGTATTGAAGTACCGGTCATTAATCACTTCCAAACACAGGGCAGCAGCGGCGGTCCGCAGGGAATTTTAAATGTCAGTTTTATCGAAGATGTCAAGCTTAGTTCTTCAGCTTTTGATGCCCGCTATGATAACGCATTAAGTTCTGTATTTCAGTTCAAACAAAAAAATGGCAATCCCAATCAATTCCAGGGTAATATCCGGCTAAGTGCCACGGATGCCTCATTAACCATGGAAGGCCCCTTGTCAAAAAATCAGAAAACCACTTTCCTGGCATCGGCACGGCGTTCTTACCTGCAGTTGTTATTCAGAGCAATTGATCTGCCTATCCGTCCGAACTACTGGGACTTTCAAACGAAAATCACCCACCAGCTCAATAAAAAAACAACACTGACTTTCCTGGGAATAGGCGCTATTGATGAATTCCGATTCGAAGCTCCCAGAGATGCCACCCCTGAAAAATTATATACCATCAACTCCAATGTTTTGGTCAATCAATGGAATTACACCATCGGAGTCGCCTTAAAAAGAAACATTACCAATGGTTTTTGGAACCTCGCGTTGAGCCGTACCGATTTTAATAATGATATTGAAAAGTATGAGGACAATCAAAACCCAACAGCTGCCAATCAGTCGCTGGATATTGTAAGTGCCGAAAAAGAAACCAAACTCCGGTTTGATGTAAATAAAAACCGCAATGGCTGGAAGATAGCGTATGGTGCTTCCGCTCAATTAGCAAATTATTCCAATACGACATTTAGTGTGATCCGTAAAGAAATCCGTGATAACGGTGGCGTTATTGTTCAGCCCGCTGTGAGTGCAAATTTCGACAGCCCGTTGAATGATTTTTTAAGATTGGGAGTTTTTATACAGGCCGGTAAACGTTTTGCTGCCAACCGCCTTGGTATAAGCGCCGGCATCCGTACCGATATGAACACATTTACTACCGATGGCATGAATGGGTTACAAACTTTATCGCCCCGCATTTCTTTTAGCTATGTGCTGGCAGATAAATGGACATGGAATTCATCTGCAGGTACCTACTACAAAATTCCACCTTATACCATTCTGGGGTTTGCCGACAATAACAATGTGCTGGTAAATAAAAATGCCAGGTATCAACGCAGCAACCACTATACTACCGGGTTTGAATATTTACCCAATGATGGATTACGTTTTACCCTGGAAGGTTTTTATAAACAATATAGTCATGTGCCTGTATCAAACCGCCATGGTATTTCATTGGCAAATCTTGGTACAGACTTCACCCTGCTTGGCAACGAAGCCGTTACTACCAATGGGAAAGGGAAAGCTTATGGCGTTGAATTTTTTGTGCAAAAGAAGCTTACAAAGAAATTCTTTGGAATTTTGTCTTACACCTTTTACCGGAGTCTTTATTCAGGCAGGGATGCAAAATATATAGCCAGCAGCTGGGATAACCGGCATTTGCTGAGTATTACATGGGGTTATAAATTTCCGCGCAACTGGGAGCTTGGCTTGAAATTCCGATACCAGGGTGGTTCGCCTTATACACCGTTTGATGAAACATTATCAAGACTAAATTATTTATCGCAGGGTGTTGGTACATTAAACTATGCACAACTGAATACTAATCGTCTCACGGGTTTCAACAGCAGCGATGTACGTATCGATAAAAAATGGAACTTCAGGAAAACAACCCTTGATTTGTTTTTGGATGTTACCAACTGGTATGTGGCAAAAAATCCTGCTATACCGGAATATACCTTTACAAGAAATGCCTCCAATACCACCTTTCAAACAACGGATGGGTTACCGGTTAAAGCCGATGGCAGTAATGCCATACCAACGAGGGTAAAAAATGATGACCCGTTTGTAACGCCGACGATCGGATTTATTATTGAGTTTTAAAACAATACTTAATGAAAGGGAGATATAGTTTTACCAACTACAGTAACAAAAAATAGCTTATTTAAATTTTCATCAACCTGGGTCCGCATTAGTACCCGCAACAAATTAAAAGACTGGCCTGTGGCCTGTGCTCACGTACGGGAGTTATCAAGGTAAATTAGTGCCTGAGGTAAGACGCCTACTTTACACAATCTCCTGGAGATGTCAATGAAGCGGCATTTAGTAACCAACCTTTCTTCGGATCAATAGAACCATGCAGCATAGGTCTTTGCAAATGACTGCCAGGCGGCACTATCTCTTACCTGCCATAATATTCCGCCAATCAAAAAGATGATAAAAACTACCAGGAATGGCTTGTAATTTTTCTTTTTGTAAAAATCATAACCCAACAGAAATCCAACTATTGCAAGGTCTAACACATCAGTTATTGTCAGGGAGTTCCCAAACCCTATACCAAAACTGTTTATGAGCCCACGACCTACTCCCGGCCCAATGGCTATTATGCCGGTGGCGATCATATACCGCATGTGTGAAGCAGGAACTTTTCTGTAAAACATAGCCAATGCCCAAAAGATGGCGAATGTCAAAAAACCCCTTACGTCCAGCACCATGACGGCCAGGTTTTCTTTTTCAGGAATGAGCCCGATAGCCCTTCCATATGATCCCTTGCCAATCAGGAACATGGTTACGATAATAAGCGGACCCAGCACATAAGATACTTTGCCAATAGTTCTGTGAAGTTTCGCCCTGCCCGTACCGATAAGTAAAGGTTGTACGATCAGTAAAACCATCCACATCATCAGAAAGATTCCATGCACATGAATGGAAGCGGTTTTGTCTATGAAATTGGGGAATTGACTGGTGTATGTTTGATAAAATCCCCATTGCACCCCAAGCAAGATCAGAATGATGAAGATGGCGGTATTGCGGTAAACTTTCTGCATCGCTTGCTAGTTTGTGGCTAACTGAAGATAAGCAAACGGAACAATTTTCCGTCGCCCCAGGGTCTGGCCCGGCGGCCATGACAACATTATTGAATGATGAGGCAGACCCCGAAAGTTCAGGTATGCATTGGGCAAATGGGGCATAAAAGTTATCGCGGCCCACTATTGGCTCTGAATGACCCCTTAGTAAGTTTACGTTGCCTTTCTGGCGTTATATTTGCACTTTTGCTTTTCCTGAGCGAAAAAAATTTACAACCCATTGTGAACCAATATCAAGTGCTATGAAAAAAGCGTTGAAGATCACCGCCTTTGTCTTAATTATACTGATGGCCGTAGCCTTTGCCATCCCTATTTTATTTAAGAAACAGATAGCTGAATTAGTTAAAAAAGAGATCAACAACAGCCTGACAGCTAAGGTTGATTTCAGTGATGTAAGCCTTTCTCTTTTCAGGCATTTCCCCAAAGTATCGATCAGTCTCGAAGATCTTAGTGTTATCGGTACCGACGAATTTGCTAAAGATACTTTGATCGCAGCCTCAAGTGTGGATGCATCCGTTAATCTCATTAGCGTTATTAAGGGAAAGGATATCAAAGTATCCGGTGTATTTCTTCAATCGCCGCGCATACATGCATTGGTGAACAAAGAGGGAAAAGCCAACTGGGATATCGCCAAAGAAGATACAACGGCAACTACACCATCGGATAGTTCTGCCTCCGCCTTTAAAATGACCCTGAAGAAATATGAAATCAAAGATGGCTACATTTTTTATAAAGATGATAGCGGTGATATGAGTGCTGAAATATCCGGGCTCAATCATGAGGGCAGTGGCGATTTCACCGACGAGGAATTCACCTTGTCCACTTCCACAAAAGCCGATGCAGTGAATTTTGTGTATGCGGGGGTACCTTATCTCGCCAACACCAAAACAAGTATCGGCGCTGATATTAAGATCGACAACAAGACAAATACCTATACTTTCAAAACAGATGATATCGCTTTAAATAATCTGAAAGTATCGGCCGATGGATCGTTTCAACTGGTGAACGACAGTACGTACAACATGGACATCAAATTCAAATCACCATCTAATGATTTTAAAGATATTTTGTCGCTGATACCAGCTGTCTATAAAAACGATTTTGACAAAATTAAAACAAGCGGCTCCGCTCTGTTCAACGGTTTTATAAAAGGAACTTACAGCCCTCAACAATTACCGGCTTATGATGTGACGCTGCAGGTAAAAGATGGTTTCTTTCAATATCCTAATCTGCCGAAGCCTGTTAAGAATATCCAGGTTGACATGCAGGTGAGCAATATCGATGGTCAAATGGATAATACAGTAGTGGATATTTCAAAAGGTCATTTGGAAATGGACAATGAACCCTTTGACTTCAAATTACTATTCAGGAACCCGGAGACGGCTCAATATGTAGATGCCGTTGCCAAAGGAAAATTGGATCTTGGGAATATTTCCAAATTTGTAAAGCTTGAAGGCAATACCAAACTGGCGGGATTGGTTTCGGCGGATATTTTTGCCAAAGGAAATCTTTCTGCTCTGCAAACACAGCAGGGACCTTTTGTCGCTGGTGGTTTTTTGGATATTAAAAATTTGCTCTACTCTTCCGATGCATTTCGGCAACCCATACAGAATGGAAGTATGAAAATCCAATTGGAGAATAGTGGTGGTATTGCTGACAATACTAAGGTTGACATAACAGATGGTCATATCGAATTGGGAAAAGATCCTTTTGATTTCGCGCTGCAATTGCGCAATCCAGTTTCCAGTATTGATTTCAATGGCAACGCCAAAGGAAGATTCACCCTGGACAACATAAAACAGTTCACCCAACTGGAGCCGGGGAGCAGCGTCAGCGGGCAGTTAAATGCGGACCTTGCTTTTAACGGTAATAAGACGGCGATTGATAAGGGAGAGTATGACAAGATCAATATCAGTGGTATGGCTGGTCTTACGAAACTTAAATACATTTCAAAAGATTACCCTACAGGCGTAACGATTGACAATACGCAGCTTACTTTCAATCAAAAAAATGTAACGCTGAACAGCCTGAGCGGAAATTTCATGAATACTAATTTCACGGCCAATGGCGTCATGAACAATCTGGTAGGTTATGCGATGCAGGATCAGTCATTGGGTGGTACGCTGAATGTGACGGCGGATAAAATGAACCTGAATGACTGGATGGGAACGGATACAGCGGCGGCGGCAACCACCACCACAGAAACAGCTTCGGATCCGTTTTTGGTTCCGGCCAATATCAATTTTACGATCAATGCGAAAGCCGGCCAGGTAAAATATGATAAAGTGACCTATAGTAATATTGATGGTGTGCTGGTGTTGAGTGACCAGACCGTAAACCTGCAAAACGTAAAAACAGAGGCGTTGGATGGTACGATAGCCTTCAACGGCTCCTACTCTACCAAAACCAATAAAAAGGAACCGCACATCGCATTAAGTTATGATGTAAAGGGGCTCGATGTTCAAAAAGCGTTTTTCGCTTTCAATACGGTGCAAAAATTAATGCCGATCGGGCAGTTCCTCGATGGCAAGTTAAGTTCACAGTTAACGATGATCGGAAATTTAAACGGCGACATGATGCCCGATCTCAGCAGCCTGAGCGGGCAGGGAAATCTTTTACTCTTGGAAGGTGTATTGAAAAAATTCGCGCCA
>JANOCH010000698.1:0-2573 GCA_031412015.1 Chitinophagaceae bacterium | reverse complement strand
ACCTTGTCGGGTATATTGGCCAGTAAAACGGAAACTGATATCGATCTGAAATTTCCAGGCGGGGGCCGCAAGCAGGTAAAGACCGCAGATGTAAAAACGCTGACACAAATGAAGCAGTCCATGATGACAGAAGGTTTGCATGAAAATTTATCGGCGCAGGACATGGCTAACCTGTTGGAATACCTTGGTGGCCTTAGAAAAAAATAATGTACCAACTTGTATTCCACTTTTTATTGATCGCTAGGCATAAAAACAGTTGGCTAAAATACCTCCTCCTCATTTTAACCGAATAGTAAAAGCTAGCAACGGTTTGGTAAAAGTCCCGCGACTCAGGCCAAAAAAGTATTTGAACGATTCTTCAGGGTGAAAACCGGGACCTTTGCTCCTGGGCTTGGTATCGGTTTATATATTTCGTCGGAAATAATAAAAGAACATAACGGCAGGATGGAAGTGAAAAGTCATTTTAACGAAGGATCTACTTTCTCTTTTTCACTGGCATTGCAATGCCTGCTCCCTTAGGCCGGTGTATATGGATTAATTTACTGTAAGAAATATTGACAGGCAAAATCAATCTGCAAACTGTACCGAATAGATCATGGGTAAATAATTATTGATCACCTGCCAGCTTTCACCCCTGTCCTGCGAAATGAATAAATTACCGGTAGTAGTGCCAAATGCTACCGCCTCACCGGAGCTCACCAGCGCATGGCGGTAGACGATATCAAAACAATTTTCCTGGGGCAGTCCTTTTCTTAGATCCATCCATGTCTTACCACCATCATCAGTTCTGCAAATACATAAAGCGCCTTTGATGGCGGTACGTGTCATATCGCTGCTGGCAGGAGCCACCCAGGCCTGTTCAGCGTTATCATCAGCTACGGCGATCGCAAAACCAAAATTGGCCGGACCTTCCGGTTGACCAATATCGGTCCATGTTTTTGCGGCATCAACAGAACGAAATATCCCACAGTGATTTTGCTGCCAGAGTATATCAGGGTTGGTTGGCGCGGCAACAAGGATGTGCGGATCATGACCGGTTTGCGTGTCAGGATCCGGAAGAAAGTCGGCTTTTAAACCTTTGTTGCGAATCTCCCATGTCTTGCCCGCATCTAAACTTTCAAACACACCAGCACAACTAATACCGATATGAATATGGTCTTCATTACGCGGGTCAACTACTACGGAATGAATGCCCGGCTGATCCCGTCCGCCCCCAAACCATCCGTCTTTGCGGGTTGGATGATTCCACAATGATTCTACCAGTTCAAAACTATTACCGGCGTCTTCGCTAACAAATAAACCGCCCGGATCCGTACCGATCCACAGTCTTGATTGAAATTTTTGACCTCCATGTGCCATGGCCCAGATGTAGCGGGTACTAGCCGGGACGCCTTCCTTAATTTCCGAACCTTCCGGATAGGCTGGTGCGGACACTTCCTCCCATGTAGCGCCGCGATCTTTTGAACGATGTAGTTTAACACCCCAATGGCCATGCTCTAAACAGGCCCACCATTCCCCCGTTCGCGGATCAGCATAAGCGATAGAAACAGGAATACCTTCATAGGAAAGATTTTCTGCCTGCCATTTTCCATTTTTATACTGGTAAGCGATGAAGCCTTTGCGTGTGCCAAGTAGAAGAGTTGATTTCATTGGAGCTTATTTTCTTCATTAATGCAGTTGAAAGTTTATGGTTGCTGGTTGATAAAAGATCATCCTCCAGATAGTGCCTGTATGATATGGATCTCGCTTTTTTCAGCAACCGGGCTGTTCAACTTTGTCCGGTCAGGTATCATCGCCCCATTAATAAAAATGTTGACATGCCGCCGGAGATTGCCTTGCTCGTCGAGTATATAACTACCGATGCCGGGATAACTTACTTCTATCTCTTCCAGAATATCCGACAGTATTACCGACTTTGCCGAGGTATCTTTCAATCCCGGGAAAAATCTTTTTAACGCATAAGTAAATTTTACAACTGGCATCCTGTAGATTTTGGCGTTGCTGGCTTGTCGCTAAGCTACTAAATTATTCGAAAGGTGAATGACCGGTAAAATACAAATTAAAACACTTATCTCCGGGGCAGGCGGAGCTGGTAAAAATTAAAAGTAATATTCGTACTGCCCCTTTTGTTGTTGCGCTTTTCTTTGTGCTTCATGGGCACGAAGCTCAACCCGTCTTATTTTTCCGCTAATGGTTTTGGGAAGTTCATGTACAAATTCAATGATGCGGGGAATTTTATAAACGGCTAAATTCTTTTTAGCAAAAGCGAAAATTTCATCAGCGCTCTTTTGATCGGGATCATAGCCGGCATTCAATATAATAAAGGCTTTTACAACAAATCCTTTTACAGCGTGAGGACTGCCAACAACGGCTGATTCGACAACCGATTCATGCTCGAGTAAAATACTTTCTACTTCAAAAGGACCCACCCGGTAATCAGAAGCTTTGATAACATCATCATCCCTTCCGACAAACCAGGTATAGCCATCTTCATCTTTGTACGCCTTATCACCGGTATAATATAAATCGCCTTTAAATACTGTTTTCTTTTTTTCGGGATCGCCAACGTATTC
>JANOCH010000697.1:0-2048 GCA_031412015.1 Chitinophagaceae bacterium | reverse complement strand
GGTTATTTTTTGGACAACCGCAGCATGTCATGGGGCCTGGTGCTGCTGAGCATCATGGGTACTCAAGCCAGTGCTGTTACTTTTTTATCGGCGCCCGGCCAGGCGTATACCGAAGGGATGGGCTTTGTACAATACTATTTTGGTTTGCCGCTTGCGATGGTGGCTGTCTGTGTTTTTTTTGTACCGATATTCAGCAAACTAAAAGTATATACGGCTTATGAGTTTTTAGAAAAAAGGTTTGACAGTAAAACAAGAACACTCACTTCTCTATTGTTTTTACTATCACGGGGATTGTCTACGGGACTTAGCGTACTGGCGCCATCTATTATTCTCGCTGCTTTACTGAACTGGAATATTTACTGGACCAATCTTTTCATGGGCGGGTTGCTGATTATTTATACAATTACCGGCGGCGCCAAAGCTGTTGCTTACACGCAGCAGTTACAATTGATCATCATTTTCACCGGGATGTTCCTTGCGGCTTATATGGTGGTGAATATGCTTCCTGCGCATGTTGGTTTTGTTGATGCCCTGAAAGTAAGTGGTGAATTAGGGAGGCTCAATGTTATTGATACGGGTATTTCATCCAAAGGAATTGACTGGAGCGGCAAGTATAATTTGCTGAGTGGCATTATTGGTGGATTCTTTCTTTCCCTATCTTACTTCGGCACCGATCAGAGCCAGGTAGGAAGATACCTGACGGCAAAGTCATTGACCCAAAGCCGGATGGGCCTTATCATGAACGGATTTGTAAAGATCCCCATGCAATTTGCTATCTTATTGATAGGAGTGATGGTCTTTACCTTTTACCAGTTTAACAAAGCGCCGATCTTCTTTAACCAGAAGCAGGTTGATAAGATCCAGCGATCATCACTTAAAGATTCTTTCAACATCGTTCAGTCGCAATATGATCAACTGGGTGTGCAAAAGCAAACAGTGGTAGCTGATTATGTCAGGGCTTCTGATGGTGATAACATAGTAGTCAAAGACGAAAAGGCGAATGAATTAAGAAAATTGCAGAAACAATCCGACAGCCTGCGCAATAAAGCGAAAGCATGGATAGGTTCTAAAGAAGTAAAGGGTGAAAGCAAGGATACTGATTATATTTTTCTGCGCTTCGTGATTGACTATCTCCCGACCGGTTTAATTGGATTGCTTATCGCCATCATCTTCCTTGCTTCGTGGGGAAGTATCGCGGCGGCGATCAACTCGCTGGCTTCATCCACCATGATTGATTTTCATCGACGTTTCACCAAAAGCGAAAATACCGGGGAAATTGAATACCGGCTTTCTAAAAAATATACATTAGCCTGGGGTGTATTTTGTATCATCGTAGCGATGTTCTCCTATAATTTGGGTAACAGTCTTATTGAAGCCGTCAATATTCTCGGCTCCCTGTTTTATGGAGTTATCCTTGGTGTATTCCTCGTGGCGTTCTTTTGCAAAAACATAACGAATGGCAATGCGGTTTTCTGGGCGGTGGTATTTACCGAACTGATAGTGATCTTTGTTTATATTCTTACCCGTATAAAGATCATCAACATGGGATTTCTCTGGCTCAACCCGATTGGCGCATTTGGTGTCATTGGTTTTGCAACGCTTTTCAACAAACTCATTACGCCAAAAGAAAAACCCGGTCAATTATAACCGGGTTTCCTGATCCTTTTAAGAAAAATTATTTTCCAAGATCCTTCAACAACTTATCATTCAATTTTACGTAATCTTCATTCTTGGCTGCTGCAGCGAGTTCTCTTGATTTCAGCGCTACTGTCTTTGCTTCATTTTTTTGACCCAGTTTAGCCAGGCAATTGGCCCATTGGTGTTGTACCCAAAAAGCATCAGGCTGTGCTTCCGCGGCTTTATTGAACCATGCGAGCGCCTGGTTCAGATCCTTTCCGTTATCCATATAATACATCGCCGCCTGGAAATAAGGAGGTTTCTCTCCCTTCATCACTTCGTTTATATTGGCCATGATCTTGGCGTCAATTTCTGTAGCAATTGGCAGCACCACCACCGACTTATCCCACATGATGAACAAATCGCAACTG
>JANOCH010000696.1:0-2889 GCA_031412015.1 Chitinophagaceae bacterium | reverse complement strand
CGGCTTTTGTATAAACCGTAGGCAATGATGGCAAGCAGGGTGACAATAAGTACGATCCAGTCTAATTGACCCATATCCCTAATCCGCCGGGGCGGAGCATTTAAAATCGTTATTAATACTGTGCAACAAGCTATTCAAAGTACCGGGTAAAAAAATAAAACAGTACGATAAGCAGCACCAGGAAAAGAATAACCGATATATACCAGCCACTCCATTTTTTAAAAAAAGGCACTTTATCGTTGTCTTGCTGCATAGTTATTTTTTATTTACTCTTGTCCACCCCAGGAATACAATGGCGCCGCCAATAACAAGGCCCAATATAATGCCGAGCTTCACTCGTTTTATCAATATCCCAAGTACCAACCCAATGATAATAGCAAATATCATCGCCATCTCCCCTCTCCGCAAACTTGGTTTTTTGGCCTCGCCCATCGTAAGTATTTATATCTAAAATTATTTGTTACGGCAATTAAGGCATTATCAATTTCCAACCTGCCTCTCTGCTTTTCTCTTTCTCTCTTTCACCTCTTAACCCTAAAACGCCTTCTTCCTGTTCAACGCAATTAAATTAGCCAACAATCGATAAGCTCCCGGTACGCCGGCAGGCAACTCCCTGAAAAATACAAGACCGGTATAGGTGAAATAACCTTTACCATATTTCGCAATGACAAGGCTTCCTTCATCTGCTTTCTCTCCCGGGTCACTCATAGAAAATATCGCTTCAAAATTTTTATCCCATTTCTCCGCATGATAGATACTGCGTTCCTGCACCCACTCTTTAAAATCCTCCGTGGTTATTTTATTGGGAAAATTTAGTACAGGATGTTCGGGCTTCAGAAAATTGACTGGCGCATTTTCATTTGTTATCCTTGTTCTTCCAATGGTGAAATCAAAAGGTCCGACCTTATTTTTTATGCTGCTGATGAAATTGCTCGTATTGTACTGGACAATATAATTACCGCCTTCATTTACGTATTTCATCAGTTTGTCGTAATACTTGTTTAACCATTCATTCGTGTTATAAGCTCTTACGCCGCTGATGATAGCATCAAATTGTTTTAAGTTATTCCGGGAAAGTTCTTTGTCGGTGAGAAGGGTTACTTCATAGCCCATTTGTTCCAGGGCATCCGGCACTTTGTCACCTGCTCCGACTATATAGCCAATTCTTTTTCCAATTATTTTTAGATTTATATAAATGGCTTTCAATGCATCCGGAAAAAAATATTTTATCGAAGGAATATGATCATAATTAATAGCCCTGACTGATAAATAATATCCAACCGAATCGCCTTGTTGGGCATACGGGTAAATAATATTCTTGCTATCCGCTTTAGATAAATACTTTTCTAACTCCTTATTCAGAACGGTCTTTCTTACGTTCTTTTTTATCATTGAATCCATTTGCACAATTCCTTTCGGGCTCAAGGTGGTTTTAGAAGCCTGGTTTTTATTATTTAAGTAGAACGATACCTTTCTTGATTGGAATTTATTATAGGCTGATGAATCTGTTAATGAAAGAAGGGAGTCAGGTGCCGGTAAGTAAAATTTGATATTATTCTGTAAAACCCTGTTGGCATTTAACTGGAGTTGTATTTCTTTTTCCTGTACCTCATCATTTTTAAATAACAACAGATTAGGTGAAGTCATCATGGTAGCTGCCGGAATAATAAATACAGGTTGATATAATTCACCTTTAACAGGGTCTGTAAACTTATATTTTAATACCCTTGCAAAGTTGAAATCCTGGTCTTTGATCTTTATTACTGCATTTACCATATAAGCAGGATCTGCATCCGGCTGCCCTATTATCTGTGAATCAGTTACATTATAATACCCTTCTCCCATCTGTTCCTTGAGCCAATATGGCTGCGTAGTGGGCATGTCAAAAGGAACTAAAACCGTCTTTGAAAAATTGATGTTCTTATTACTTTCCAGAATTTTAGCAAGCGAAGTATCGAAATCATTTACAACAATTTTTTGCAAAACCGCCTCCGTACCTAACCTGTTATTAAACGAAAAATTAATTTTAATAGAATCCGTTTGCACCGCAAATTGTTCCGTCGTTGTTGCATCAATAAACAATCCGCTGCATTGCGCAATCAATTCTTTTACTTCTTTTAATTTCTGTGTTTTCCAATAACTATCGGTCAACGCAACAATAGCTTTATACAAATTCACCAATCCTTCTACAGATTTCTCAGGATGCAACAGATCAAAAGAAGCAATCACTTCATTTATCTTCTTTTCAATTTCTTCGCCACCTGCCACTCTTTTCCAGCTTAATGTAATGTCATCCATCAGGTCATTCACCGGTGCGGCGCCGCCGGTTGTTTTAAAACTTTCAAATGACTCGCCTCTTGACGCCGGTACACCAAATCCCTGGCTCTTGTGCTGGCTGCGACTTTCAGCAGCTATCTCTCCATAACTTTTACCCAGCAAAGGATTATACCCGCCTACATCTACTCTAAATTGGTCAGGTGTGATCGTATTGGTGCCGCCAAAATTGAACGTGTTCCATAGGATACGTTTGGCCTGCCAGGGTTTTACATATTGCAATTGCTCCGGGAACTGGTTGGGATCAGCAGCCGCTTTAAATGCTTCATTGGCTAAGATGGCCGAACCTGTGTGGTGACCATGTCCGCCCTCCCCGGTTGTAGGAAATCTTGTAATGATAACATCTGGTTGAAATCTTCGTATCACCCATACAACATCACTTAATATTTTGTCCTTGTGCCATTTGGTAAATGTCTCCTCCGGATTTTTTGAATACCCAAAATCAAAGGCCCGTGAAAAAAATTGTTCTCCTCCATCTATTCTTCTTGCCGCTAATAGTTCCTGCGTTCTTATTAATCCAAGTTCAATTCCCTGCTCATCACCGATCAAGTTTTG
>JANOCH010000695.1:0-14406 GCA_031412015.1 Chitinophagaceae bacterium | reverse complement strand
CGCGTAGTCCAGTTCTGTCACACAAAAGTTGGTGAAGTAGTGATTCGTTTTGACGCTTATGCAGCCCTAATCAGCCAAAGCTCTCAGTATCTTATGCCAGGTCAGGATCTGGAAATAAAAGCAGGAGTCGGAGCTTTTAGCACCGCAGCTCAACCTACTGTTACAATTGGCGGACAGGTAGCTAAAATTCTTACGGACGGTGATGACAAAGGCGCTGCCTTCGTTAAGATTCCTGGTGGTGGAGTAGGGCCTCACAGTATTCCTGTAAGAATTACATATAAAGATCAAGATGGTAATCCGAAAGTGGTGGAAAAAACCGTCGAGTATAAAGTAGGTATGGCCAATGCTTCTATCGCATTAGAGGACATGAACGTTCTTTATGTAGGTATTGATAACAAAGTAACTATTGCTGCCAGCGGTGGCGGTGATGATATGGTTCAGGCCACTATCAGTGGTGGCGGTGGAACTCTCGTTAAACTTGGCGGTGGGAAATATATTGCGAAGGTAAATTCTGTTACAGACGATTGCAAGATCACTGTTTCTGTAGATAAGAAAATTGCAGGAGTTTCTCAATTCCGTGTTCGTACCATTCCTCAGCCTGTAGGTACTGTAGGTGGGTTTGCCAGTGGTGATAATGTAGCTGCAGGAGCTTTTAAAGCACAGTCAGGTGTTGGTGCTTATATTAAGGATTTTCCATTGAAATTGAATTATAGTGTTGTTAGTTTTACCATTACTGCTGATGACCCAGCAAGCGGAGATATTCTCGAAGAAAATTGTACAGGTAATCTTTGGAGCCCCAAAGCACAGAGTATAGTAAAAGGACTCTCTGCCGGCAGAATGGTAACCATTGATAATCTTCGAGCACAAGGTCCGGATGGAAGGGTACAAAAATTACCCTCATTGGTATATTACATTAAATAAATTGTTTTGAAGATGAAAAGCTTTGTTGTAAAAGGATGTTTAGCTGCTATGCTTGTTTCACTAATTGCAGTTGACGCAGATGCCCAACGTTCCAACCGTAAAAGGACGACGACGCCGGCTGCCGGAGCCCAGCAGGGTACTCAACAGCAAACCAACGTTAACCAGGCGCCAACTTATAATCCCTACGGCAATATTCCAATTGTTGTTGATTCAAGCGGAATGACTGATACGGCGGTAAAAAAATCACTGCGTAATGACAATGCGTTTGATAAAAGCAGCGTGAACGCCCGTACGCCATTACCCTATGAACATTTGAGGGTGGATGATGCCTTATTTGCTGAGAAAGTATGGAGAGAGCTTGACCTGCGTGAAAAAATGAACAAGCCTTTTAGTTATGAAGCTGAAAGTGATAATGGCAGCCAGATGTTTATCAATATGCTGCTTAAAGCGGTCAATTCCGGCGAGGTAACTGCTTTTGAAGATGACAGGTTTAGTACTCCTATGACATTGTCTTCTATTCAGCAGCTCACCGTTGGTGCAGCAGATACAGTTGCCCAGGTTGATCCGGCTGATCCAAGCAAGGTAATACGTTATGTAGTGACAAGGGCCAGTTTTGATCCCAAAACGGTTATGAAGCTTAGAATAAAGGAAGAGTGGGTTTTTGACCGGGAAGCAAGTCGTTACTTCTGCCGTATTTTAGGGATCGCTCCCCTGAAATCCCAATTCTTTCCAAATGGCCAGGAAAGACCAGGTAGTACGCCAATGTTCTGGGTATATTATCCTGATATGCGCCCAATTCTTACCAAGTATGAGGTATATAACCCTAAAAACATGGGGAATAGCCGAATGACCTGGGAGGAGCTTTTTGAAAGCCGGATGTTCAGCAGTTATATTACAAAATCAACGTTGGACAATGCAGCTAACCGTACGATCAGGACTTACATCAAAGACCCTATCCTTGCTTTGCTCGAAGGAGAAAATATCAAGGAGAAGATTTTCAATTATGAGCAAGACCTTTGGTCATACTAACAATTATTAGCTAAATAATATTTTCTTTTAAAAAGAGCCCCTCCAGAGGGGCTCTTTTTATGTCCTAATCAATTCATTATTAATTAATTAAAAAAAAATCAAAAAAACACGGCGGGACTATAGGATAATAAAAAAATAGTTGTATTTTCGTCTCGGTTTTTCATAGGATATTGGATTTTAAAAACGGGGCTGGATTTCTATCCTGGCCCCATTTTTTTTACACTCATTTTATCCCTTTCCAGTTTGAAATAATTTGCTATCATTTCAGCTTTAGATTTGCCAATTAATTTCTCTACGTCCACCTGTTCTTTTTCCCTTATATTTTTCACTGACTTGAATTCTTTCAAAAGAATATCGATTGTAGCCTTCCCTATACCCGGAATATCTTCTAATTCATTTTTAAAAGTTCCTTTACTTCTTTTATTCCGGTGAAAAGTGATTCCGAAGCGGTGCACTTCGTCGCGGATCCTGCGGATCAGTTTCAGGCTATCACTATTGTAGGGTAATTTTAACGACTCCTTATCTCCCTGGAAAAATAACTCCTCCTCATTTTTCGCCAGTCCGACCAAGGTTGTCCTGCCATTGGCCTTCAGTTCATACAATGCATCCAGGGCGGCGCTTAATTGCCCTTTACCGCCATCAATGATCACAAGCTGGGGAAAGGGCTGGTCCTCATCCAGCAGCCGTTTATAACGCCTGTGCACGGTTTCCTTCATAGACGCAAAGTCATTGATACCCTCAACGGTCCTTATGTTGAAGTGCCGGTAGTCTTTTTTGCTAGGCACACCATTTCTAAAACATACCATGGCCGAGACAGGGTAGCTACCCTGGAAGTTAGAATTGTCGAAACATTCAATATGTACCGGAAGTTCAGCTAATTGTAGGTTTTGTTGTAGCTCTTCCAACACTTTTATTTTATCCGTGTTCCGGGAGAGTTTAAGCCTTTCTTTATTTCTCAATTCTTCTATAAAATAGCCGGCATTTTTCTCTGATAGCTCCAGGAGCTTTTTCTTGTCACCTCCTTTTGGAATGGTGATTATTATATCACTTTGAGGATAGTCTATCGTAAAAGGAACTACAATTTCTTCGCAATCACTGTTAAAAGTGGTACGCAGTTGTGCAACAGAGAAGCTAAGTATTTCATCTTCAGTTTCATCCAGGTGTGTTTCCACTCTAGTGGTTTGGGTCTGCACTATTGTGCCATTCCGCACCATCAGGTAGTTTACAAAAGCGATATCCTTCTCTTTAACCAAAGAGAAAACGTCAAGGTCCCCACCCTTCGAATTGGCTACTACTGATCTTGCTTGGTAATTTTCAAGGTATTCGATTTTCTTTCTTGTTATCTCCGCTTTCTCAAAGGCCAGTTCGAGTGAGAATTTTTTCATCTCTTCTGTGAAGTGGCGTATAACGGGTGAGAGATTTCCCCGAAGCAGGTTTTTTAACTGGCCTATGCTTTCCTTATAGTCTTCAATAGTCTGTAAACCTTCACAGGGTCCTTTACAATTCCCAAGGTGATACTCGAGGCATACTTTGAATTTTTTTTGCGATATATTTTTTTCAGTGAGATTAAGTGAGCAATTCCTTAACGGAATGGTTTGCCTTGTAAACTCAATTAGCTCTCTTACCTTTTTTACAGAGGTGTAAGGTCCAAGATATTCAGAGCCATCCTCAATCTTTTTACGAGTTAAAAACACCCTGGGGAAGGGTTCGTTCTTTATGATGATAAAAGGGTATGTTTTGTCATCTTTCAGGTTAATATTAAAAATGGGCTGAAACTCCTTGATCAGAGAATTTTCAAGCAGAAAAGCATCCTGTTCGGAACCCACTATGGTAAATTCAATACGTTGAATGCGACGAACCAGCTCGTGGGTCTTGTAACTGCTAAGGGTTTTGTTAAAATAGGACGAAACTCTTTTACGTATATTCTTCGCCTTTCCCACATAGATTAGTGCATTTCCTGCATCATAGTACTTATAAATACCGGGTTGCAGGGGAATACCGGAAGCTATATGTTGAAATTCAGTTGCTGTCATTCTTATTCGTCCTCATTCCAGATCACCTTACTGGTAGATGTTGTTTCGGGCTGTCCAGCCAACTGTTTTATAATAGTTACCTGGAAACTTTCACCCACCTTCCACAATAACCTTTTTAGCACAGCACTGTCCTTTGTATTAACAACACTGTTTATGATAAAGTTGGTTACTTTATCGCCGACAGGATCTGGTTTAATTATAACTTCCTGGCGTTGTATTTCCTCTTTCTCAGGCTTGACAGGAGTATAAGTGATCATCACCCTGTTCATCGTCTCATCAAATCTTTTATCTTCCGTATACCTATCCCGGTATTTTGGAGCGGCGATATCAGGAATAGATAAAAACACCTGTGCTTCTTTTCTGAAATCTTCACGATGGATAAAGAAAGTGTCAGTTCTGAGGCTGTCAACATAGACAATTTTAAGAATAGAGTACAGGGAAGTATCAATGTCTGCTACCTGGCCTTGAATGAAAGAAAGAACAGGGAAGAATTTCTCTCTATCATCTTTTTCTTTACAGGAGAAAACAAATAGAACTACGATCAGGGTTGCAAAAAGAGGCTGTAAGCTAAGCTTCATTATTTTAAGGAAAAGTGGTTAGTCAATTCATCGGCAAAATTAGAAAACGGAACTATATTATTTTCAACAAAACTTATTGCCGGCAGAAAAGTAAATATCCCGCTTTGTTTTAAACAAAACGGGATATTTCTTAAAAGAGATTAACTGAAATTTATTTATTAATGGAAACACCAACTTTCACACCAAAATCAAACAGGTTTTCTTTGACCGGGTACTTGTTTTGAAAACTCGAAAGCACCTGGTAACGTACCTGTGGTCCAATTTGCCAATTTGTTTTCCCGCTGGTATAATTGACAAATGTCTCGAAACTGGTATTCAGGTTTACATGGCGTATCAAACGGGGAACCTCAGCATAGTTTTTAAAATCAGTAGAGATCAGGTAGGCTTTGTCACTGAGAATATAAGTAGGTTGAACTGTTCCAGCTATTCCAACATTAGTTTTAGAATTGCCAAATAACTTTAATTCAACACCTATTGGAGCTGACACGGAGAAATAAAAATTCTTCAGCCAGTCAGATTTGTAACCATTAAAATTGCGGTAATTGGTCCAGGTGGAAATAGTGCTGTTCCCTTGTCCTCCATTCAGATCAATAGTAGCGACCTCTCCTCCGTTAAAGGCATAAGCCTTGATATCGTAACGGTTAATATTAAATTGAAACCCGCCGAGTATCTTCAGATTTTTCGCTATTGGATAACGGCCCGACAGACCTATTTGTAACCCGATATCCGGCTTGTGCGTAACCGCACTGTTGACATCCGGTAAGGAAGCAAGCGGGTAGTTTAGAGCCGATGAATTATCTATGGATTTATTGACGCTAAGCTTACGGTAACTAATAGTTGGCGTAACAAATAACTGCCAGCTAAATCTCTTAGGCATTTTCTTGATCTCGTAAGCGTTTAATACACTTTCAATGGTAAGTGGTTGAAAACCACTTTTGCTTTGCACAGGTTGAGTGTGCCCGGTAATTTCCGGTGATTTTTCTTTTTCAGTTATTAATGCCTTTGCATCTGTAAGAATTATTCTTTCCAGTGGCGTCGTTACAACTTTATCATTTAAGGATAGCTCATTAACTATTGAAGAGTTCTCGATTTCAATACCATTTTTTGAAAAATGCTGAATACTTGTTGTTACGGGTACCTGAACTGAGGCTGCCTCTTGTACCGGTAATAAAGAAGGTCCAATAATAGCTACGTCACTGCTAACAGGTGGTAGGCTTGAAGGTATGAAGGGCTGTTTGTCGAAGGACAACAAGCCTTCAATATTTGGTGTTGATTCTTTGCCGGGAACTATCGTCTGTGTTGAGGCTGCAGACGGCAAACTGTTCTTTGATTTCGCAAGAGATTCTTTGCTTGATCCGGGAAGTGTCGTCATAACCCATGTTACCGCCCCACCAGTCGTCAGTAATAAGAAGCCAAGCCAGAAACCGTACCATTTTCTGCGGGTATGCAATGCGTTGTTTACACCTTTCCATACCTTATCCGACGGAAACATCCGGTATTGGTCAGCATTCTGTTTTACATACTGCTCAAAATCCCTGTTACTAAAATTGCTCTCCATAACCAGTTACTAATTTAGGATACGCACTATCGCTGGCTAACGGCCACCAGCCAATCAATATTCTGTTTTGGTTTTTGTATAATTCTCTTTTTAATCAAAATATCTTCCAGCATGGCCTTCGCTCTCGTATACTGGCTTCGGCTGGTACTTTCTTCAATATCCAACATTCCTGCAATTTCCCGGTGACTATATCCCTCCACTGCATACAGGTTCAAAACAGTCCGATAGCCGATTGGAAGAATCCTTATACATTCTACCACCTGTTTGGCCTGGATAATAGCAGGAACGGATTCCTCTCTTATCTGGATACCAGTAGCATGAATGAGATCGACACTTTCATTGAACTTCTTGTTCTTCTTCAGAATATTGATACAGGTATGAACAATAATACGCCTGATCCAACCTTCGAAGGCGCCACGATTTTCAAAAGTATGTATCTGCAAAAAGACTTTTATAAAGCCTTCCTGTAACATATCTTCTGCATCTTCCCGGTTGTGAGCGTACCTGTAACAGACAGATAGCATCTTGGAGCTATACTTGTTGTAAAGCTCCCGCTGGGCGGTAGCATTATTATTCAAACAACCTTTTAACAGGGCTTCCTCGGTCATATATACCGTTTGGTTGCCTGTAATTTAGACATTTTTTGTATACAAAAGCTGCACAGGATGCTAAATTTTAGGGAGATTTTTGCGGGAAATGCTATTGTTTTTTTCTAACAAGACTATCCATCGGGTAGTGGGCTTCCAGGCTATCCCTGATTCCATCAGCCCAACTTATCAATTCTTTTTTCTCCTCTTCGGTTAGTTTAGCGTCTTTATGTATCCAGGTATATGAATCAAGCGGCATCTCACCTTCTTTCACTTGCTCAGCTATCTCTTCCATTTTATGATACTGAAAGCGAAGGCTTCTGTCTTTGTAGTCATCAAAATTTAATTCTTTTTTCCCGTCAATTATATGATTGTTCATCCACCAATGTACCGGTTGGATATTGATATACCAGGGATAGCTGGTATTATTGGTATGACAATCATTACAGGCTTTAGCCAGTATAGCTGATACCTTTTCGGGCACCGGGAAAACATTTCCGATAAAGTTAGGTTGCGTTCCCTCGGCTTTGTTTTTTTCAGGATGGATAAACTGGATAATGATTAAGGCTATTAGCAAAAAAAGAAGGATTTTTTTAAGCATGGCTTTTTTTATATTGAAAAATAAGACTACTCAATCAAAATGTCACCGGTCATTTCTTTGGGTATCGGCATCCCCATCATGGTTAATATGGTAGGCGCTATGTCGGCAAGCTTACCGGGTTTAATGGTTCCTTTCCACTCCTTATCTATAATGAAAAACGGAACAGGATTCAATGTATGCGCCGTATTGGGAGATCCATCATCATTGATAAGATAATCTGAATTGCCATGATCGGCCGTAAGGAAAATCGTATAGCCATTGGCTAACCCGGCATTTACCACTTTTTCAACACACTTATCAACCGTTTCTACTGCTCTTATCGCTGCTTCCCATACACCTGTATGACCAACCATGTCGGCGTTAGCGTAGTTTAAGCAAACAAAATCAGCGGTCTTATTCATGATTTGTGGCAACAACGCATCGGTTAGCTCGTAGGCGCTCATCTCTGGTTTCAGGTCATAGGTAGCAACTTTCGGTGATGGTATCATGATCCTGGATTCGCCTTCGAAAGGAATTTCACGCCCGCCACTGAAAAAGAAAGAAACGTGCGGGTATTTTTCTGTTTCGGCGATACGTATCTGTTTCAAACCTTGTTGCTGTAATATTTCACCCAGGGTATTTTTGAGATCGTCATTTTCAAAAACAACATCTACATTTTGAAAACTTTGATCATATTGTGTCAGGGTGGTATAATGCAACGACAACTTTTTCATACTGAATTCGGGGAAATCCATTTGCGTCAACACCTCTGTTATCTCCCGGCAACGATCGGTTCGGAAGTTAAAACATATTGCCACATCACCGTCCTTTATTGATGCGACGGGCTGCCGGTCTTTATTGAGGAGGACGGTAGGTTTGATGAACTCGTCGGTTAAATTCTTTTCATACGAATTTTCGATAGCTGAAACGGCATCCGTATCAGAGTCACCGACCCCCTTTACCATGGCATCATAGGCTAATCTTACTCTCTCCCAACGCTTGTCCCTATCCATCGCATAATAGCGGCCACCCACGGTAGCAATTTTACCCACTGTTTTTCCAAGATGCTCTTCCAACTCTTTAATAAAACCCAGGCCACTTTTAGGGTCACAATCACGACCGTCAGTAAACGCATGCACAAATACCTCGTTCAGTCCCTCTGCCTGGCAGATGTCAATAATGGCTTTTAAATGATTTATATGTGAGTGAACGCCACCATTGCTTACCAATCCCAGCAAGTGAAGAGTTTTTTTATTTTGTTTGGCAAAACGGATCGGTTTTAACAGTTGTTCGTTTTTAGCAAAGGAGCCGTTCCTGATAGCTACGTTTATACGCTGAAGCTCCTGGTAAACGATTCGTCCTGCGCCAAGATTCAGGTGACCGACTTCCGAATTGCCCATCTGTCCGTCGGGTAATCCTACTGGTTCTCCACAAGTTACAAGAGTCGTATTTGGATATTTTGAATATAATGATTTTGTAAAGGGAACATTGGCATGTTGGATAGCGTCAGAAGATGCAACTTTTCCGAGCCCCCAGCCGTCCATAATGATTAAAATCACTTTTTTTTGTGGCATTCGATGTTTGGTTGTTTATTTAGTACAAATTCGCTCTTGCATAAAGTAACAATGCGTTGTAAATTTACAGATCATTCATCTATTTGAGCCTTAAAGATATATAACTGATGGTTTTTATTATTTTAGTACTTGAATAACGATCCGTACTCTATGGCACATTTTTAGTTTTAAAACCTATGGAGATCAAATTTGTCATGAAAGCGATATTTACTTCTTTTTTAGTTGGTTGCGTTGTAGTTTTTTCCTCATTTGCTCAGACTGGTAGCATGGATGCTGTCATTGGAGCCCTTCATGCGGGAAACGCTTCAGAATTGTCGAAATACTTTGATGATAATGTCGAGTTGACCATGCCTGTGAAAAGTGACAGTTACAGTAAGGCCCAGGCGCAGGTGATCGTAAAAGATTTTTTTGCGAATAACGGCGTAAAGAATTTTAAATTCCTGCACAAAGGGGATGCTCCTGAGGGAAATTATTGTATCGGTACATTACAGACAAAGTCCGGAAATTTCAGGACCACGGTCTTTATGAAAATAAAAGGGAATAAAGAAGTAGTGAAACAAATAAAGTTCCAATCTATAGAGTAGCTTAGTTTATGAATGAAATAATAAGTACAGCCTCTCCGCATACCGGGGAGGCTTTCTTATTTTTGCAGAATGAATTTTGATAGTCAGTTACTTCATTTAATAGATGAAGCCCTGCAGGAAGATATTGGCGATGGCGATCATTCCACTTTGTCCTGTATTCCTGCGGATGCCAGGGGTAGGGCTGTTTTGAAAATAAAACAGGACGGAATATTAGCCGGGGTGGACGTAGCCCGGAAAATATTTGAGTATAAAGATCCTCGGTCAGTTTTTCGATCGTTCAAACGCGATGGAGATGAAATGGTCTTTGGTGAGAAAGCCTTTGAGGTAGATGCATCAGTACATACCATTTTACAATGCGAAAGATTAGTGCTGAACTGTATGCAAAGGATGAGTGGTATAGCAACGCTTACAAAGAAGTTTACCGATAAGTTAAATGGATATAAAACCCGTCTACTTGATACCCGAAAGACCACACCTAATTTCCGGCTTTTGGAAAAAGAGGCGGTAAAAATAGGGGGAGGAGTCAATCATCGGTTTGGTCTGTATGATATGATCATGCTTAAGGACAACCATATCGACTATGCAGGCGGAATTGAAAATGCAATTGAAAGAGCTCATGAATATGTACTGTCTAAAAAGCCCGTACTGAAGATTGAAGTGGAAACAAGAAATATTGAAGATGTTAAAAAAGTTGTGGCAATAGGAAAAGGAATGGTGTTTAGGATCATGCTGGATAATTTTACACCCGAACAAATTTCAGAAGCGGTCCTGCTGATCAAAGAAGATTTTGAAACAGAAGCAAGCGGCGGAATAAACCTGGATAATATTGAGCAATATGCCAAAACAGGCGTGGACTATGTTAGCGTCGGCGCCCTGGTACACCAGGCCCAAAGTTTAGATCTGAGTTTAAAAGCCGTTTTAGCGGGCTGATTTCGATGAATGATTGATAAATAGAAAAACCTATGTCGAAGAAAAACAAACTGGATAACCGGGGATTTGTCTATAGTACGGATCCAAATTTTAGTTTTGAGGAGGAACGGGAAAATATTATCACGTTGCCGGCAGCCGAACAAAAATTAAAAATAAAATTGGACACAAAACAGCGGGCTGGTAAGGCTGTTACTTTGGTGGAAGGGTTTATGGGAAAGGAGCCAGATCTTGAAGACCTTGGTAAGAAACTTAAAGGATTTTGTGGTACCGGCGGCTCCGCTAAAGACGGCGAGATCATCGTACAGGGGGATCACCGGGAAAAAGTGTTGCAATGGTTATTAAAAAGTGGCTATACGAAAACTAAAAAGATATAGGGTGTTATTTTTTATTTTATAAAATGAAAGATCCATGGATAATTTGCGGAATAGGAGTGTTGTTTTGTTGTTTCGGTGTATTCCTGTTCTTTAAAAATGTATACGATGAAGGCAAGTCAGTCAAATGGCCTGTACTCCTTATGCTAATGGGAGTGTTGATCATTGCGCTTGGCACGGCAAAATACTTTCAGCTGGTTGACTAACGATCTAACCTTTGAATTCTATCCTTCTATGATTTCCATCGCAATAGGGCTTGTTCTGTGATGTTCCACACCTGCATAAGGCAACTGTTCCTGTTTTTGTTTCTTCCCTGCCATCGCTGTAAACGATCAGGCATTCTGATTTAATAATGTAAGGGCCATTGGCAGACACTTCTACCTTCAGCGTGTTGGCTGGTTCCAATAAGATTTTCTTGTCCTCACTATTGTCTTCAGCATTCAAGAAATAACTCAAAGCTCCACTCGGGCATTTTTTAACCTGCTCAATGATCTGTTCGGTAGATCCGCCATCCATTTTTACCCAGGGTTTTGCTCTTGGATTGAATACCTGAACCAGCCCTTTCCAGCAAAGTGCAGAGTGTATGCAGACTTTTGGCTTCCAAACTACAGTGATTTCACCGTTTGTATAGTTGAGAGTTTCTCTGGGCATAGAATTAATATTTTCAAGATCAATAAGTATTAAATCGAGGATGGTAATTTACTGAATTGATCCCGGTAAAAAAGGAAACGACTTGCCGTTCATTTCCTTTAAATCTTTTACCATCTAGAATATCTTTACGCTTATTTATTGTCCCTGTGATAAACTATAAGCTTTCTTATTTCCCCACATATTTAATAATTCAAGCGAGCAGATTTTAAAATCACCGCTAAGGCTTACATAAAGACCAATAATATCCTGCTGGTTTAATGGAGATCCGTCAATACTCTCGAAGCGTACATTATATTGGTTGACCAGGTTGGTAAATACCGAGCCAGTTGGCCATACCTGCGTTCCGCGGTTGCTTACATTGATAATGTTGAACTTCACACCACCGTGCCGCTGGCATTTGCGGGCAATTATTTCCGGTTGTTCCGCGCTTTCGATAAACATGTCTACCCCGGATATGGTTTCCTCTTCCATTTCTTTGGAAATCATCATCGGGTTTTTCTCCAATTTAAATACTGTTTGGATAGCCGGCTTATTAGGTAAAAGCTCTTTGGCGTTCAATTGAGGTTGTTTCCCAAAGTTGCTGATGATGACATCAGCGAACTGAGTAGTATTCAATGACGGAATACTTTTATCACCAAAATCACCGGTATGAATTCCCTGTTCGAGTGTATACAATAATGAATTTTCAATCACGGCGGCATTTTGCATATAGCCAAGATGACGAAGCATGGCGATACCGCTCAATAAAAGTGCAGTAGGATTGGCGATATTTTTGCCCGCTATATCCGGAGCAGTGCCATGAACAGCTTCAAAAATGCAAATGTGGTCTCCAATATTGGCAGAGGGTGCAAATCCAAGACCACCCACTAATCCCGCACAGAGATCAGAAACGATGTCACCCTGTAAATTGGTTAAAACAATAACATCAAATATATCAGGTCTTGTCACCAGTTTCATGCACAGATCATCCACGATCACATCGTCCGATTTCAACTCCGGGTATTCTTTAGCCACTTCATAAAAACATTCAAGAAACAAGCCATCCGTAATTTTCATGATATTGGCCTTATGACCACAGGTGATACGTTTTGCATTTTTCTGCCGCGCCATTTCAAACGCATATTTGATTACCTGTAAACTGCCGGGTCGGGTGATGAACCGGCGGCTTAGCGCCACATCGTGTGTCAGCATATGTTCGATACCTCCGTAGGTATCTTCAATATTTTCTCTCACCACGGTTATGTCAATCGGAATTCCCCCTTTGCTAAAAACAGTATCTACTCCGTGCAGGGTTTGAAATACTCTTTTATTAGCGTAGGTGTTCCAGGTTTTCCGGGCGGTAACATTGACGCTTTTTACTCCTTTTCCCTTTGGTGTTTCCATCGGCCCTTTAAATAATATGCCAAGGTTTTCAATAGTTACCTTCGCTTCGGGGGTCATGCCATTGGAAAACCCTTTGTCAAATACCCATTTGCCCATATCCACAAATTCATATTCCAGCGGGGTTTTATTAGCCTTAAAAATGCTGAGAACAGCATCCATAATTTCCGGGCCTATGCCATCTCCTTGAGCTACAGCTATCTTCATAAAGGGAAAAATTAATAAGTGTGATGTGAAGTCGCAAATTTACATCTTGGACGCTAAAATCAGTCAAGATTTACTCCCATCAGCGTTTTTCGTTACTTTTACCTAAACTGATTGGTATGAACAGCATCATCTCTGAAGGAGTACAGGTGAGTGTCGAAACATTCTACCAGCCTGATTATAGCAACCCGATCCAGTCAGAATTCATGTTTGCTTATCGCATCACACTGGAGAATCACAACACTTTCCCTGTCAAACTACATCGCCGCAACTGGCTCATTTTTGATAGTAACGGAAGTAATCGCGAGGTAGAAGGAGAAGGAGTGGTGGGGGTTCAACCAACTATTCAACCCGGCGAAAGCTACCAATACGTCAGTGGTTGCAATCTTCGCACCGAAATGGGAAAAATGAAAGGTACTTACCAGATGGAAAACCTGAACAGCAAGCAAATGTTCCAGGTGGATATTCCTGGTTTTGAGATGATAGTACCAATGAAAAACAATTGATCTTCTTTTCCTGCTGCAAATGTATTCAGGCAGATAATGGGGTGATCTTCCTCGTCCTCTCTTTCATCAGCGCAATCGCTTCTTCTCGGCTTGAAAACATGTTATTAATGTTGACCAGGTTGTCAGCAAGTTTGTCATACCTTTTGGTAAGCAGGTAAGTGAAAATATGCAGGTAGTGAATTCCATCAAATACAATGGCCTTGTTGGCGGCGAAATCATCCCTCCTTTTCAACAGTTCAGCCGGCATTTCTGTGTAGTGCATTCCGGGGCGCAGGTGGTGGATAATATGGTATCCGTCGTTCCAGCAGATATGATTATACTTTGTATTAATACAGTTAATGGAGTTGGTATATAGATTATCAGGGTTTGCGTTGTCAACAAAAGAATGTTGTGTCCAGTTGCCCAACATCATTACCAGTCTTGCGAATAATAAGGGCACAATAAACACCAGCAAGGTAGCTTTCAGGTTAACAAAACACATGGCTATACAAAAGGCGAAATAGATATACTCGCCCAGGGTTAACCGCATGTACAATTTTTTCCTTTTGCGGTAATACAGGTAGAGTATCGTATTTTTTACGCCTACAAAAAGGAATTTAAAAAAGTAAGCCAGGAAATCTTTCGCACTGTCACGTTGATATGCCATCGTGCTGCTGGTATCATCCTCCATATTGTTTTCAATATGGTGCATACCCATATGATGACTAAAATAACCTTCCGGCGCATGACCAAATAAAGGGCATACAATCCAGGTAATGTAGCCATGTATCCATTGATAGGGTTTTTTGAAACATTTCCGGTGACATATGCAATGAAACATTAGTCCAAACCTACCTTTAAAATACAATTGTGAAACATAGAAATAAGGTATAGCTACCAGCCACCACCATCCGCCCTGCAACAGCGGAGTAAAAAGTACG
>JANOCH010000694.1:0-7857 GCA_031412015.1 Chitinophagaceae bacterium | reverse complement strand
TTATTTTAAAGATCTTACCCAATCCGGAGTTAAGCCATTGCGCCTGTTTTCTGCCTTCCGGATCCGATCTTTCTCCCGTGCTCACAAAAAGATTTTCCTCCTTATCAAATACCAGCCTCGAGCCTAAATGGGCAGGGCTGCTAAATGACGGACTGGCCCGAAAAATAACCACAGGGCTCTGAATCGTTGAAGCCGTTTCATTCAATTGCCCTTTGGCAACGGCCAATAGGTTACCGCTTCCGCTTTTCTCCGCATACGACCAATAGATCGTTTTGTTATTTGAAAAACCGGGATCCAATGCTACATCCAGCATACCAATTTGTCCCCGGTCAACCACTTCAGGAAAACCTGTGATCTTTTTTACCAGCTTACCATTTCCATCGAGGATTTGCATGAAGCCCGATTTATCCGTGATCAACAGTCGCCCATCGGGCATAGGAAGAATGGCCCAGGGCTTTCCCAATTTTTCGGCGATCTTTTCTACTTTATAAGCGGTCACTGTTTTTACCCCAGCTACCCTTGTTTGTCCTTTTATAGCCGGCTTATAGTCTGTGTTGGCCTTATTTTTTTCGACCGGAGGCAGTTTGGTGGTGTCTTCCAGTGGAGTCTCATTTCCCGAGCCATCATTGCCACATCCATAGGAATAGAAGGATACCATCAAAACATAAATGCTCAACATCAATTTTGTATTCATATTTT
Source organism: Chitinophagaceae bacterium (assembly GCA_031412015.1). Classification (GTDB taxonomy): domain Bacteria; phylum Bacteroidota; class Bacteroidia; order Chitinophagales; family Chitinophagaceae; genus Terrimonas_B. The sequence goes on along the minus strand of JANOCH010000694.1, from coordinate 7,158 downwards.
TTATTTTATTCAATATCTCGTAAAAATAAGTACTATTCGCTTTGGTTCGTATAAAAATTGATCGCCGGTTACAGACCACCTGGCTCATTTAGCCAATGTCTTCTTTGCTTTGCCAGGCTTTCATATCCCTGGTGTTTTTCTGTACGGCAATAGCAGCAAACAGGCTAAGCACGAAGGCCATTGCATAAAATCCTTTTTCACTTTTTACCATTTCAGCGTTCCATAAACCAACCGTAAGTAACACGATGGATAAAAGAGTGGAAAACCACGCCAGCCCGTAATAAATATTGGTAACCGGGATTCCTTCCATTTGATCACGAACGGCTTTCTGTACAGAAATGGCTGAAAATAGTCCAAACATTAATACGGTAAAATAATAGCCCTTTTCATTGAGCTCCATTTCCGCATTCCATAAGCCAATCAAAAAAGCAATGACGCCAATAAATAATGCCGCCCATGAAGCGGCGATAAAAGCAGCCGAAGGTTTTAGGTTTTGTTTCATACTTAATTTTTAATGAGCCAAAAATAGATGGACAGCCGGACGGCATTTTTGACATTCATCAAAAACCAAAAGTGTAAATGTTAAAACCGGCTTCGTATCCGGCTTAGTGTTTCCTGGCTGATACCCAGGTAAGAAGCTATATGACCGAGTGATACCCGTTCAATGATGTGGGGTGTCTGCAGTAGCAGGTTTTCGTACCTTTCCGTGGCGGTCTTAAATTGGGCATTGACGAATCGTTCCTCCAGCCGGATATAGTATTTTTCGTAAGCTATTCTTACCAGTCTTTCTATTTCATGATACTGGTTAAATAGACCTGTTAATGTGTCTTTGGAAATAGCCCATAAAATACTGCCCTCCAGCAACTGAATATTTTCTACTGCCGGCTCCTGCGTAATAAAACTGTGGAAGGAAGTGACAAAATCTTTTTCAAATCCAAACCAATGGGTGATTTCTTTTCCATCCAGGGTATAAAATCCTCTCAATGCGCCTTGTTGCAAAAAAAATAGGTGACGGCAGATTTTTCCTTCCGTCAGCAGGTATTCGTTTTTGGAAAGCACCACCTGTTCAAAGCAATCATGCAGGGCGTACTGTGCTTCGTCACTAAGCGGGGAATAATCTTTTATATGGTTAAGAAGTTGTTCCACCCGTAGGTAAGTTGTTAGTGGCTAAAATTAAGTAAGAAAAGCGATTGGTTAATTTGCTTTATTTTCCGCTGCTGGTTTCAATCGAAATTGGTAATAACTGATTTAAGTCGCAAATACCCCCTTAGATTGTCACTTTTGCACAGCACGAATGAAATATTGCTTGAATAAATTTACCTGGTCAATAAAACCTAAACTTAAATACAATGGCAAAGCTCAATCCTTATTTGACTTTTAGCGGCAATTGCCGGGAGGCAATGAATTATTACAATGAATGCCTGGGTGGCGAACTTTCATTTATTGTAGTGGGTGAATCACCGGTTGCAAGCCAGGTGCCGTCTTCCATCAAAGACCATATTCTTCACTCCTCTTTAAAGTCAGGTGAGCTGGAATTGATGGCGACGGATATGCAACATGAAAGCGTGAATGAGGGTAATGCTGTTCATCTCTGCCTGGTCTGTAAGACGGAAGAAGAAACACGTCACCTGTTTGAAAAGCTTTCGGCAGGTGGTAGGGTAAAACAACCTCTGCATGAGATGTTCTTTGGACTTATTGGAACACTGACCGACAAATTTGGCAAGTCCTGGATATTAGAGTGCGATAAAAAATAGAAGAATCCGTTTAGTATGGTTTTTATGATCGGAGATATTTTTAGAATCATTGAGCATAATGATCGTACTGCTTTATGATTGTATGGAAGATGAAAAAGTCAAAAACAAATACGGTCTACGGTCTTCGGTTACAATCACCATTACTGCACATCAATTCAATCCAAATTCATTTTCTTTACCGGGGTTAAACTTTTGGATGGTGTTGATATGTTTGAAAATCTTTTTTATCCTTTCATATAGGGTATCGGAGTCGTTAACCAGTACAGTTTGTTTCTTTACCCATTCACTGTATTCATCAAGGCATTCATCCTGTAAATGGGCAACGCCCATCCAGGCCATCCGAAACTCATTCATATCGTTGTCAAAACAGCGGATATCGATTGCCATGCTTTCAAAATTGAGGAATAGTGGGGCGGAATATTCTTTTTCAAACTGCTCCACCGCGTCATCAAACGCAGTAAATCTTTCGAAAATGGAATTAAACAGTTTGTGCATTGGCACCATTATTTCCCAGTAATTGCTGCGGATCTCCTGTAATTCATCCAGCACTTTTTGTATCTCGCCTGCCTTTATATTATAGGTGCAGGAAACTATTTCAGTAGCCGGACCAAGGCCAAACATCCTTTCTGCCCGTAGAATCACTGTTCGTAATTTGTCAAGAGCTGTGGTTACCTGTTTCAATTCAGCCATTACTTTTTTGATATCCGGCCCCAGTTGCAGCAACTGGCTTTTGATCGTTGCCAATTCATCATGCAACTGTTTATAACGGTCGATAAAGGCTGTTTCAAAATCGCTGAGGGCTGCTTCAGAGTTGTAATTGAAGTGAATCCTTTTTAGAGGATGGGGGATAATGGTGGGCTTCATAAAATATGGGTTTTAAATATTGGATAATTAAAAATAGCTAATATGAGAGTATGAAATGCGAGTATTACTACGTGATTTTCTGATGCACAGATTGCGAATTACTACGTATATCTAACAAGCCTCGAATGCATGAACTATCACTGTCGGGTAAGAAGGATCTGTTGAATAAGGAAAAATTATGACTATATAGAAAAGCTTCATCCGACCAACTTTAGTAGAAAAATCATACCAACCAATATGTATCAACCTTATTACCTGCTGAGGCTGGACGAAAACAGCATAAGGTAATAAGGTAACATCATCTCCTGGTTCATTTTGTACTAAGGTTAAGGAGAAAGGTGAAAATTTAAAAACAGTTGGTGCATGGATTTTTGATGGCTTATCAATTTGCCCTTGCATATAAAATACATATTGCAAGAGCCAAATCTTTAACAATAATTGCTTCAAAATCTTTCAGCGGACCCTAATTTAATAAAGGGAATGCATTGGATGTTTTAAAAAATACGTCCAGGGAAAATGCTGATTTTTTTTCTGCTTACCGGTCGCGGTTATACGATCAATAGATGATTCCTGTATCTTTATTACAACACTGAAACAAACAACATTGAACAATACGATTGCCAGGGCCAGGTGGTTTCGCCTTATTCCCATTGCTTTTATTACGTACAGTTTAGCGTATCTCGACCGTACCAATTTTGGTTTTGGTGTTGCTGGTGGCATGGCAGAAGATCTGCATATCACTAAAGCGACTTCCTCTCTGCTGGGCTCATTGTTTTTTCTTGGTTATTTTTTCTTCCAGATACCCGGTACACATTATGCTTCAAACAAGAGTGCAAAGAAATTGATCTTCTGGTCATTGATCTTATGGGGAGTGCTGGCAATGGCCACTGGTTTTATCGGCAATGTAAATGCGCTAATTGTTATTCGTTTTATGTTGGGTGTAACCGAGAGTGCGGTAATGCCATCGATGCTGGTATTGTTAAGCCGTTGGTTTACCAAAAAAGAACGATCAAGAGCCAATACTTTTTTGATCCTGGGAAATCCCGCCACCATGCTTTGGATGTCGATAGTCTCGGGCTATTTGATCCAGTCTGTTGGATGGCGGGGAATGTTTATCATTGAAGGAGCGCCTGCCATCATCTGGGCCTTTTTTTGGTGGCGTCTCGTAAATGACAGACCAAAAGATGCCAGTTGGTTAACGCAGGATGAAAAGCAAGCGATAGAAGAACATTTGCAAAAAGAACAGCAAGCTATAAAGCCGGTAAAAAACTATGCTGAAGCATTTAAATCAAAAACGGTTATTTTATTATGCCTCCAGTATGCCTTGTGGAGCATCGGCGTGTATGGTTTCGTGATGTGGCTGCCGTCGATCATTAAAGCAGCCCCTGATATGGACATAGTAAAAACAGGTTGGTTCGCTTCCGTTCCCTATCTGATGGCAATTATCGGAATGTTGACTGCCTCCTGGTATTCCGATAAAACATTGAACAGAAAAATATTTATCTGGCCATTACTACTGATCGGCGCAATTGCGTTCTATTGTTCTTACCTCGTTGGTACCAGCAATTTTATGTTATCATTTATATTGTTGATCATTGCCGGTGCGGCTATGTATGCGCCGTATGGACCATTCTTTGCGATCATTGCGGAGATACTGCCCTCCAATGTTGCGGGTGGGGCTATTGCATTGATCAATAGTTTTGGTGCGCTCGGTTCATTTGCCGGCGCTTACTTTGTTGGATACTTACACGAAAGAACAGGGAGCTTTGAGCTTTCTTATATTTTTATGGCAGGTTCTTTATTGTTGTCCGCCATTTTAACCCTCATTGCAGTAAAAGGAAAAAGCCAGCATTAAATGGTCGCACCTGATAAATAAAATACCTTTTTCCTGCCATTAAAGATTTCCTGTTCTATTTTACCCGTTCAAAATCCAGGTCATGAAAATCATAACTGAAATCTGTAAGGGGGGATATGGCCCTCATTTTTATTCCAGCCGCTTTACCTTCTTCATTTAAGCTAAAGTTGAGAAATGCATCTGCATCCATACTGCGGTCATTCCATTTTACTACAAACGTGTTGCCCTTATGATAAAACAATTCTCCGGTAAGTTTCGGTGAACGTTTTGAATCAAACCAGGGTTTCCCGTTTTTTACAGAGATGGTAATATCACCTAACCATGGATCTCTGTAGGTGCCGGTAAATAAACTAATGTCTGCTTTTGTATTCCCTGACTTTTGCGCTGTGGCGATCTCCTTCCATATTGAATCCAGCAGTTGACTGGCAGCGGCCAGTTGTTGTTTTCGCTGGCCAGCATAGTCATTCACCCTATCTGTTCCCGCAATGCCATAGTAGCTATCTTTTATTTGATTCGTAACAGAAGTAAAAGCTCCACCTTCCTGTTGATTGGTCAATACAATAATACCCAGGTTTAATTCAGGGATCATCGTTATTTGTGTTACCATTCCTTCCAGTCCTCCTGTATGGGTGACTTTCTTATAACCTTTCTCATCGCTTAAGAAAAATCCAAGTCCATACGCCGCAAAATGTGTATTGTAAGGACCGGGCCCACCCACCTGTATAATGGTCTGGGCGGATGTCATTTCCCGGTATACATTTTCTGAGAATAATTTTTTCGTAAGTCCATCGCTATATTTTCCTTTGTTGAGCCATAGCTGCACCCATTTGCAGAGATCGGTGATATTGGAGTTGATGCCGCCCGCCGAATGACCAACCTTTAAGCTGCTCCTTGCTATTACCTGCACTTTACCGTTTACGGGTGCATGGCCATCGATAACATTGGTTTTGTCCTTCAGCCTGTCGAAAGAAGTAGCGGTCTTGTTCATGCCTAATGGGCGGATTATTCTTTCATCTGCAAATTCATCCCAGCTTTTACCCGTGACCCTTGCGACTATTTCACCAGCTATAATATACAGATTGTTGTCGTAGTCGTATTTGGTACGGAAACCCGAAACTTGTTTCAGGAAACGAAGATTGTAAATAATATCTTTCAATTCAAAATCGCTTGAATCGGGAAAAAACATCAGGTCGCCGGCGCCAAGTCCCAAACCGCTGCGATGAGTAACCAGGTCACGGATCGTAAATTCTTCGGTTACATAAGGGTTGTACAATTTAAACTCAGGTATATAGTCTCTTACCTTATCATCCCATTTTATTTTTCCTTCATCCACTAAAATGCCCAGGGTGGCACAGGTAAAAGCTTTGCTGTTGGAAGCAATGCCAAACAAGGTGTTTTCATCTGTTTTTTGTTTTGTGTTTAACGACCGCAGGCCATATCCTTTTGCGTGGATTATTTTACCGTCTTTAATAATTCCTACAGCAATGCCCGGTACGTCAAATGCTTTCATGGAATTTTCCACGAGATTGTCAATTTCTTTACTGGTCAGCGGTTGACTACTGAGCCGGCTGATGATGAAAAACAACGAAGTGATAATAAGCAATTTTCTCATGATGATTGTTTTAGTAAAAATAAGGGTTCTCTTATTGCGATGCGTCCGACAAAAAAGCATTCTTTAGAAGCTAAAAAGATAGACCAGTTATTGTATATTTAGTGACCGTAAACCAACGCTGATGCTGTCTTCAATAATAAAAATGATCCTTGTCGCAATATTAGTGACTGCCTACGCTGTTGTTAATGCACAAATTGAAGAAAGGGAATCCGCCGATTGGAAGGTTATTGGAAGGCTAAAATTCGGGGGCATAACGAAGGCAAAAATGGAATACACCGTTGCCGGCCATGACACCACTTATTTATTGTTTATAAAAGATGTTCGTGATCAGCCAAAGGATAATTATTTCGGGATCACCTTCAAATCCATTGATGGTACCTATGAAAAGTTATATTCCATATTAAAAAGCTTCTTTCTGCCGGAGAATAAAAAAGACAGGAAATACTCCCGCACGTTTAACCTGGGTAAAACCGGAGTGCATGTTCAGCATTACCAGTTGATAACAGGTCGTGGCATCATGTTTTCTACTACCGAAGGCCATACTTACTGGTCGTCAAAAGATATCGACAAGTTATTTGGAAAAGATTGATACCCGGTTTAAATGCTGTTGTACTTTTTTTTCAAAATTATAAACCGGTTATAGCCATTACGCCTTTGCTGGTGTTTCCCGCTGATCAATTTTCTCTCTCAGCTTTAGTTCAGGAAGGGAGCACCAACAAACGAGTTTCAACCTGCCTCATATAATGAAGCTATATTAATATTTATTTATACTGTTTCACAATATATTATTCCTGGTAAAGTATCAGAACAGTTGAAAATGTATTTATTTAAAAGGCTCAATTATTATTTTGAAGGGAGGTTCGAAGTGTCATACAAACTGTGGCAGTTTACTATTGGTTTGTTGGTGCTCCCTTAGTGATTTTGTTTCGTACGTTTCGATAAAGTAGACGGGAAACGCCAACAAAGGCGTAAAACTTGTCGGATGGTTCGACACGGCTAAAACAAAAAGTAAATGGGAAATATGAGGGCAAAATAGGCGGAGCCGCAAAACTGGCGCTTGAAAAAGGTTGTAG
>JANOCH010000693.1:0-2013 GCA_031412015.1 Chitinophagaceae bacterium | reverse complement strand
CGCTTTTAACGATGAGGTATTTACCCCGGCGACAGGCCTGGGACCTGTATTTGTGGCTACTTCCTGCGGCACCTGTCATGCCGGTGATGGTAAGGGGCATCCCTTCACCATGCTTACCCGTTTCGGCCAAACTGATGCGACCGGCAATAAGTTTCTTCATATGGGCGGGCCACAGTTGCAGCACCGGGCCATTCCCGGATTTCTTCCGGAACAAATACCTGCAGGAGCGACATCTTCAAAGTTCATGCCTCCGGCTAATACAGGTCTTGGCTTTTTAGATGCAGTGCCGGATGCAACACTAGCTGCATTGGCCGATGAAAACGATACAAATGCTGATGGTATTTCAGGCCGCCCTAACTGGCTCAGTATTCCGGTTTATGCCAATCCCCGGCCTGCCAGCATTGAGCAAAATAGAAAATACATTGGTCGTTTTGGAAAGAAAGCTGGTGCATACGACCTGTTGCAGCAAACCGCGAATGCCTATAACCAGGATATAGGAATTACTTCCTTCTTTGAACCCTACGATGCCTATACAGGACATGAAATTGATCCGGAAGTTTCCACGCAGACGGTACAGGATGTTGTATTTTATCTGAAAACATTGAAGGCGCCGATCCAACGGAATCAGAATGACCCTGATGTAATAAGCGGAAAGCAAGTATTCACCGATATAGGTTGTGCCAAATGTCATACGCCGCAACTGGTGTCCGGAACATCACCGATCGCCGCCTTATCGAATAAAACGTTCTTTCCCTATACTGATCTTTTATTGCATGATATGGGACCCGGTTTGGATGATGGCTATACCGAAGGTTCTGCGACTACCGCAGAATGGCGAACACCGCCACTGTGGGGACTTGGTCTATCGAAGAATTCACAGGGTGGAAAATACTTTCTCTTGCACGACGGCAGAGCTAATACCATTGAGAGAGCAATTGAATTACACGGAGGCGAAGCAACGCAAAGCAGGAATAATTTCCAGCAACTGAATGCTGAACAAAAAAGACAGCTCATCAAATTCCTGGAATCACTTTAAACGTAAGATGTTGATGGACCGCAGAAAATTCATACAAGCCAGTTGTACCGCCTGTTTATCCGCGACAGCGTTAGCAGGCATCTTGTCGTCCTGTAAAACAACCAGGTATGTTTCGGGAAAACTGGGAACTGATGGTTTGTTTATAGATACCGATGAATTTAAGATCACGAAGAATGGAAAAGACAGTTATCGCTCTTTTATCATTATCCGAAATGATGCTTTACAATACCCGGTTTGTATTTATCGGTTTAGTGATGCTGAGTACAGCGCCTTATGGATGAGTTGCACGCACCAGGGTGCCGAGCTCCAGGCTTCCGGAGAGTTTTTACAATGCCCGGCCCATGGAAGTGAATTCAATAGCAAAGGGAAAATAACGAATGGTCCCGCGGATCGGGACCTACGGTCATTTCCCGTGACAATCAACAAAAATGAATTATTCATCGATCTCAGAAAAGCATGAAATGAGCACATGAAACAATTTTTACTTTTTATAATCACTTATTTTTTATCCCAGCATTTAACGGCACAGATAGATCCCTCTTTGTTGAGAAGAATACCAACTGATACGACCGGCATGCAATTAAATATGGATGCAGTTTATAATCGCCCTTTTTTACAGGTCGGTAAACTGCCGGTAGCCATCGGGGGATACGCCGAAGCCAATTACCAGTATTTGCAGCAAGATGGTATCAGTGAAGGTCACCAGTTCCAGATGCGACGGATGACCTTATTTGTATCTTCTTCTATTTACAAGCGCATTAAGTTTTTATCAGAGATAGAGTTTGAGGACGGTACCAAAGAGATCAATATTGAATTTGCTTCTATCGATTTTGAATTTTCTCCTTTGCTAAATTTTCGCGGCGGAATAGTTATGAACCCTATCGGTGCCTTTAACCAAAATCATGACGGACCTAAATGGGAATTTATTGACCGGCCAGAAGCTTTCTTACCTGATCCTGCAAAACGGGAATAATGTC
>JANOCH010000692.1:0-8063 GCA_031412015.1 Chitinophagaceae bacterium | reverse complement strand
CAGCATAGCATGATCAGCAACAGTATCCAGCGGGCTCAAAAGAAAGTAGAAGAAAACAACTTTGGAATACGTAAGCGTCTGTTGGAATATGATGATGTAATGAACAAACAGCGGAATGTTATTTATGGCAAACGCCAGCATGCTTTGTTTGGTGATCGTTTGGCTTTGGATATAGATAATGCCTTTTCCATCGTAGCGGAAGGACTGATCAGCGGGTTCAGGGAGCAGGAAGATTTTGAAGGATTTAAAATGGCCTGTATTGGTTGGTACTACATCTGTTGAGGTGAGTGAGCTTTTGAGCAGGATGCTGCAGCAAAAAAAGATCCCGCATAATGTACTCAACGCTAAACAACACTCAAGGGAAGCACAGGTAGTGGCCGAAGCAGGATTACCGGGAGCTGTCACGATTGCCACGAACATGGCGGGTCGTGGTACGGATATAAAGCTCGGGCCGGGTGTAAAAGAAGCCGGCGGTTTAGCCATCATAGGTACGGAAAGACATGAAAGCCGAAGAGTAGACAGGCAGTTGCGTGGTCGTGCGGGCCGCCAGGGTGATCCGGGTAGTTCCCAGTTTTATGTTTCCCTGGAAGATGACCTGATGAGAATGTTTGGCAGCGAAAGGATCGCGGCCATGATGGATAAGCTTGGGTATAAAGAGGGCGATGTGATTCAGCATAGCATGATCAGCAACAGTATCCAGCGGGCTCAAAAGAAGGTAGAAGAAAACAACTTTGGAATTCGTAAGCGTCTGTTGGAATACGATGATGTAATGAACAAACAGCGGAATGTTATTTATGGCAAACGTCAGCATGCGTTGTTTGGAGATCGTTTGGCGTTGGATATAGATAATGCTTTCTCCATTGTAGCCGAAGGCCTGATCAGCGGCTTCCGGGAGCAGGAAGATTTTGAAGGATTTAAAATGGCCTGTATTGTCAACTTTGGTTTGGATACAAAGATCGAAGCCGAGGAATTTAAGAAAGGTGATATTAATTCAGTCGTTGAAAAATTATATTTAGAAGCTACTGAACACTACACCGATCATAAAGAGACGCTGAAGAAACAGGCTATTCCTGTTTTCAAAAATATCCGCCTGACACAAGGAAGTCATGTTGAAAATGTAGTAGTTCCGTTCTCAGACGGGCGAAAAGCGTTAAATGTATTGGCTTCACTGGATAAAACAGTTAGCACCCACGGCGAAGAGTTGGCTGGCTCATTGGAAAAAACAATCACATTGGTAGTGATCGATGAAGCATGGAAAGAACATCTTAGGGCGATGGATGACCTGAAGCAAAGTGTACAAACGGCTTATCTCGAACAAAAAGATCCGCTGGTTATTTATAAAGTGGAAGCATTTCAGCAGTTCAAGAATATGGATGCGGAGGTGAACAAGAACATTGTCTCCTTCCTGAGTCATGCGGCCATTCCTATTCAGCAGGAAAATGCGCCACTAAAAGAAGGCCGCCCTGAAAAAACTGATTACAGTAAAATGAGAGCGAATAAGGAAGAAGTTGATGCAGCCGGTGACGATTACGCTGCTAATGAAAAAGACAGGTTTGAACCCGGTGGCGGCGGCACAGCGGTAAAACAGGAGCCTGTTAAAGTGGGCCCTAAGATCGGCAGAAATGACCCTTGCCCATGCGGAAGCGGTAAAAAATACAAACAATGCCACGGCAAAGACCTTTAGTATTAATAAGTTATCCAAAAAATGGCCCTCGGAATCAATGTCCGGGGTCCTTTTTATGCAAAACCATACCCCAGCGCACGTAGTTTTTTAAAAAAAAGTAAGTTTACTATTGCATAATCGTAATATCAGCAATAGATTTGTGTCAGATTACGAAGAAGAGCAGTAAAGAGGCGCAGGGAAAGTACCCGACAACACAGAAGATCATCGGATCAAACATATTCAACAATGGACGGTTGGAAAAAGGAACGGCCCCGATTAGTCGGGGCTGTTCTTATTTTACGGGGTTTATACGATTAAAACTACAAACAGTTGTTGTTATTTAAAATGGCTTCTTGATATTATACTTTTGGATATAGCGTTCATTCAATTGCTTGTGTTTATCATTCAGGTCAATTTTTCTTCCCTGTATAAACGCATCGGTCACCACGCTGCTTCGCGTATCCAAAATATCTCCCTCGCTGATCACGATGTTAGCATCTTTACCCACTTCGATAGAACCCGTCTTATCGGCAACACCCAATATTTTCGCGGCATTTAATGAAATGGCTTGTAAAGCTTCCTCCTTTGTTAATCCATATGCTGCCGCCGTTCCTGCATTAAATGCCAGGTTCCGGCCTCTTGCAATACCATCTCTTACGTGAGATAGCACTGTACCGAAACCAGCATCCCGCAAAGGTTTTGCTTTGCTGTCATCCACTACCAAAACTTTATAGGCTTCCGCATCGCTTTTAATAGCCTGGTTCCAACCATAAGGCCCTTTGGCGGCAGTGGCTAACTGCGGTTGCTGACCGGGAGTACAGCCACCGGCAGTACGTTGCGGAGCCGCCGTTCCATAATCGGCATAGATGTCAATAAAAGAGGGATAAATAAATTTGCCTTTACAATCAACTACTACCGCTCCGGCAGGAAGTTTAAGGTTATTGCCCACAGCAACAATTTTTCCATCTTTAATGACCATTGTAGCGTTCGTCAATGTTGTTGCCGCATCCTTTACAATGCTGGCGTTGGTAAACGCATAATAATTATGTCTTGGATCGGCGACGCCATTTTCGGGAAAAGTTGACTGAGCCCCGCCACGAGTTGCCAACAAAAAAATGCCCACCACAAAACTCAATTCGTAGAGGAGTTTGGGTTTTCTCATTTCAGTAATTTTTTAAATTAGATGATCTTTCTCTGTGATACCTGCGAAAAAAGAATTCCGAATTTAAAGGAATAATGGCAAAGAAAAACCCCTGGTGAATAAAAGGTAATCAGCATGTTTCAAGATACATTTGCCCGCAACCGATTGAGGCAAACTTTGGCTACCTTTAACTCCCTTAATACGATATCTATGGCTCTTGCCAAATCTTTATTGACGATCCCTGATTTTGCATTATCTCCCCGCATCGACCAGGTAGGTGTAGAAGAAAGAGCGGCCCGGTTCACTACCCGTAGCATAAAAAAAGAAACAAAAATGAACGGGTTGAAGCTGGTGCTGAACATGATCGACCTTACGACCCTGGAAGGAAAGGATACCGATGGTAAGGTGAAACAGCTTTGTTACAAAGCCATTCATCCGCATGATGCCGTGCCGGGCTTGCCAACAGTTGCTGCCATTTGTGTTTACCCGTCGATGGTGAAAGTGGCTAAAAAAGCGCTGGGCGATTCTGGTGTAAAAGTAGCTTCGGTGGCTACGGCTTTTCCAAGCGGCCAGGCTCCGCGGGATATAAAGATCCGTGATACAAAATATGCGGTCAACGAAGGCGCGGATGAAGTGGATATGGTGATCAGCCGGGGTAAATTTCATGCGGGTGAATACAGTTTTGTTTTTGACGAGATAGCGGCTATAAAAGAAGCTTGTGGCGAAGCAAGATTAAAAGTTATCCTGGAAACAGGCGAGTTGGGTACACTTGACAAAGTCAGAAGAGCCAGTGATATCGCGATGCATGCCGGTGCGGATTTCATTAAAACGTCAACGGGGAAAATACAACCAGCCGCGACTATGCCCGTGACCTTAGTAATGCTGGAGGCGATACGTGATTTTTACTACAAGACCGGAAAGATGATTGGGATGAAACCAGCGGGTGGTATTTCAAAATCAAAACTAGCCTTGCATTATTTGGTGATGGTAAAAGAAGTGTTAGGTGAAGATTGGTTAAACAATCAATGGTTTCGTTTTGGCGCCAGCAGTTTGGCCAATGATATTCTGATGCAGGTAGTGAAAGAACAGACGGGAGTTTATCAGAGTGCAAATTATTTTTCGGTGGATTAAGGCCCCATCCCGACCTTCCCCATTAGGGAAGGCCATCTAAGCACAGCCCATGCCTTTCGGAGAGTATGCCCTCGATTGTAATCTTCGAAATTAGTGAGTAGAGATGCGAAGCTGAAGTGGAAGTTATAAAGTTTGGCCTTGCAAGGCAGTACCGTCCCTCTCTTTTGGACATGAATGAGAGGGTGAGGCTGAATAGCGAACAGAACCCTGAAGTCCCGATAGATATCGGGAGCGACGCAACGGAAGGAAAGCGAAGTTGTTGTAGCTGGTAACATAAATAAGAAATTATATGGCGAAAGCAATTGCAAAAAAGAAAAGCAATACTATCAAATTAAAATTTGATACAACCTGGAGTTATGCGCCGGCACCGGAGAGTAAAAGTGCCGCCAGCATCAACAAACAATATGACCTGTTTATCAACGGTGAATGGCAGAAACCATCTGGTAAAAAATATTTTGACAGCATTAACCCTGCAACCGAAGAAAAGTTGAGCGAAGTGGCTGATGCGAATGCCGCTGATGTTGACAAAGCGGTGGGTGCTGCCAGAAATGCATACGAAAATGTTTGGAAGAAAATGCCGGCCAAAGAAAGAGCTAAATATATTTTCCGTATTGCGAGAATGATACAGGAAAAAGCGAGGGAGCTCGCTATCATTGAAACATTAGATGGTGGCAAACCGATCCGCGAAAGCCGCGACTTTGACGTTCCTACAGCTGCTAATCATTTCTTTTACTATGCGGGCTGGGCCGATAAATTAGAATATGCATTCCCGAATCGTCGTACTGAATCATTGGGCGTGGCGGGACAGATCATTCCCTGGAATTTTCCCTTGCTGATGGCGGCCTGGAAAATAGCACCTGCATTAGCTACTGGTAATACCGTTGTTTTGAAACCTGCTGAAACAACTTCTCTGACGGCATTGAAACTGGCCGAAATAATACAGGAATCAGATCTTCCGCCGGGAGTGGTCAATATTATAACCGGCGCCGGAGCCACTGGTGCCGATATCGTTAATCATCCTGATATAAATAAGATCGCCTTTACGGGTTCTACTGATGTGGGGAAAATTATTCAACGGGCAATCGCCGGTACTAATAAAAAGGTAACATTAGAATTAGGAGGCAAAGCGGCCAATATCATTTTTGAAGATGCTCCTATTGACCAGGCAGTAGAAGGAGTTATCAATGGAATTTATTTCAACCAGGGACATGTATGTTGCGCTGGTTCGAGATTATATGTGCAGGAATCTGTTGCCAAAGAAGTCATCCGTAAATTAAAAGATCGCATTGAAACGTTGATCGTTGGTGATCCATTGGATAAGAACACAGACATCGGCGCAATTAATTCTAAACAGCAATTACAGACCATTCAGAAATATATTGGCATTGGTAAAAAAGAAGGAGCTGAAATGTATGAAAGCAGTTGTCCTTTGCCTGGTAAAGGTTTTTGGTGCAGGCCTACTTTATTTACCAATGTGGCCCAAAGCAATCGAATAGCACAGGAAGAAATTTTCGGGCCAGTATTATCAATCCTCACCTTCCGTACCGATGATGAAGTGATCGAAAAAGCGAATAACTCTCCGTATGGATTAAGCGCCGGTGTTTGGACAGATAAAGGATCCAAAATATTCAATATGACAAAAAGAATGAGAGCCGGTGTGATCTGGGCTAATACTTTTAATAAATTCGATCCGACCTCTCCATTTGGAGGATATAAAGAAAGTGGCTTTGGAAGAGAGGGTGGATTGCATGGGCTGTTACCTTATTTGAATCTGGTTAACTAATACATAAAGGGTGGCACGGTTTGAAACCGTTCCACCCTTTATATCGGAAAAAAATATTTATGGCAAAGTCTTTACTTAAAAACTCATCGCTCACCATCAGTGAGAATGGTTTAGAAAAAACAACATCTACGAAGAGGTTAGAAGTGTTGAAAACTTATAAGATCTATATCGGAGGGCAGTTCCCCCGAACAGAATCCGGTCGTTATTACATACCTGTAAATGCAGCCGGAACGAAATTGGCCAATGTATGCCTGAGTTCAAGAAAAGATTTTCGCAACGCTGTCGTGGCAGCCCGCGGAGCTGTCGGCGGATGGAGTGGTCGTGCCGCTTTCAATCGTGGCCAAATACTTTACCGGATGGCTGAAATGCTGGAAGGAAGAAAAGCCCAGTTCATCGATGAGTTGATACAACAAGACGCCACAAAAGCAAAAGCCGAAAAAGAAGTTAATACGGCTATTGACCGGTTGATCTACTATGCCGGATGGTGCGATAAGTTTCAACAGATCTTCAGCGCAGTAAACCCGGTAGCGAGTTCTCATTTTAATTTTTCCGTACCGGAACCGACTGGCGTAGTATCTGTTATCGCTCCGCAAAATGATTCGCTCTTAGGACTTATTTCTGTCATAGCGCCTGTTATAGCCGGTGGAAATACCTGTGTTGTGTTAGCCTCGGAAACAAAACCACTCTGCTCTGTGACTTTTGCCGAAGTATTGAATACATCCGACCTGCCGGGAGGAGTTGTCAATATTTTAACAGGAAAGGCCAGCGAGTTAGCTACCTGGATGGTTGATCACATGGACGTCAATGCAACCATTTACTGCGAAAAAGATTCTTCGGTACAGAAAATGATGCGGGAAAAGTCGGCCCTGAATCTAAAGCGTATCATTTGTTATGATAAAGTAAACTGGTTCAGTGAGGAAGGACAATCACCTTACTTTATCATGGACACCCAGGAGATAAAAACCACCTGGCACCCGGTGGAGAATATTGCCGGGGCAGGCGGAGGTTATTAAACCCACTTCCCCTATCCTTCGACAAGCTCGGGAGGGTGTAAAGAAGCTAATAGTTTTACGAATAACTTCGAACTATAAACTGAACCCTTAAAATGGTTTTGGTAGGATATTTGAATACAAAGTAGGTAGATATGAAAAAAATTGTTGCAATTGTCGCGTTCCTTTATTCTTTAAGCAGTTTTGCCCAGGATACAACGACCCTTGTTAGTAACACCGTGGTTGTTCACAAAGATCCGCGACTTGATATGCTCGTCAGCAAACAGGCGCAGATCAATGAAGAAACCAGTCGTGATTCAAGAAAAACTACCAAAGGTTTTCGCCTGATGATTATCAGCACGAACAACCGTGATGAAGCCATTTCAGCCAAAACAAAAATCTACACTTATTTCCCCGAATTAAAAGCCTATCTCTGGCACCAGTCTCCTTACTACAAGGTAAAAGCCGGAAACTTTAAGGATCGTAAAGAAGCGGAAGCGTACCAGAAGAAATTGAATGTCTATTTTTCCAATGGGGTGTTTATCATGAATGATATTGTAGAGGTAAAACCAGACAAGACCCGCGAAGAAGAAATGTAAACCCCTATCCCCTAAAGGGAAATATTAATCAGAAAATACTTTATACTCACATTCTTCCTATGTACCCTCTCTGAAGCGTTTATTGAACATTTTACTGCTTCCACATTATCTTTTCTACTAAACACTATTTTTGCGCTATGGTAGAAAAGATCAAAGCCCTGGCTAAACAATACGCACCGGCTCTTATTGATATAAGACATCACCTTCATGCTCATCCCGAATTGAGTTACCAGGAGTTTGAAACATCGAAATTCATTCAGCAACAATTGAAACAGCTGGGCATTTCTTTTGAAATAAAAGCTACTACCGGCGTAGTAGGTATGATCGAGGGGAAAAATCCGGAAAAAAGAGTTATTGCTTTAAGGGCCGATATCGATGCATTACCGATCAACGAAGAAAATGATGTGCCCTATAGATCACAAAACGACGGTGTAATGCATGCCTGCGGACACGATGTACATACTACCTGTTTGCTGGGGGCGGCCAGGATTTTGAATGAACTAAAGTCACAATGGGAAGGTACGGTCAAACTCATCTTTCAACCCGGTGAAGAAAAAAACCCGGGTGGCGCCAGCCTGTTGATCAAAGAAGGGGTATTGGAAGATCCAAAGCCATCTGCCATCTTTGGATTGCATGTGCATCCGGGACTGGCCATTGGTAAAATGAGTTTTCGCAGTGGGAAAGTGATGGCCAGTGCTGATGAATTATACATAACCATCAAAGGTAAAGGCGGTCATGCCGCTTCACCTCATCTGTG
>JANOCH010000691.1:0-4125 GCA_031412015.1 Chitinophagaceae bacterium | reverse complement strand
ATATTAACGCTGTTCATCCCATTTATTAATCGTCCCCGGCTGATCGCTTTACCGGTACCATCAAAGATTGCATAACGATAATTTCCCGGAGAGTTAACATAGACGATGCCAGAATTGATAAGGTTGCCCAAAATTTCAGGTTTGTGGACAACTTGATTTTTTGCGAGTGACACAGTATTTGAATAATAATACTGTCCATCTGCAAAGGTTACTTTCAACCTGTATTCATTATCGTCGCTATTCATTGTGCTGTAATTAAAAGAACGATCTCCGGTCATGATTTCCGCTAATGAAGTAAAAGCGTTTCCTTTTGTTGAGACTTCCAGGATCTGCTTCGCTAATTTTTCATCAGCTACGATCGTCCAGTTGAACCGATGCTGGTTATTGCTGGTATATCCGTTCAATTTAATGGACGTTACCGGAAGCGCAACACCACCTTCAATTGCCGCACTCAAAGAGTAGGAACCCAGGCTTGCGTAGGCCGGTGCATTTACATTTCCTTTTCCCTCTACTTTCAGGTAATACATACCAGGATTTAGTACAGTATCTGCTACCGAATTCAACAGGTTGCCCGGGTTATATACGCTCAATAAATTGTTAGACTCATTGTACAGGGTTATCTGCATGTCAAGATCAGATCCCGCATTACCAGTACCGACATTGTAGGGAGTGGCGGTCAGTTTAAAATTTGCCCTGTCAGGCATACTGAATCGAAAGATGTCCTGGTCACTGTTTTGTTGGATAACACCGTTGATATTGAATTGACCATTGGAGAACAATAATGCGGTGGCATCGGTAAAGCTACTGCCATGATCATCGTTCCTGTATCCGAAACCATTAAGATCGGATGTAACGATATCAAGGTCGCTTTGATAATTGGTGCAGCCAAAAGAATTGGGTCCATTGGCCCATAAAGTGAAATTTCGATTATAACCAACACCCATGATCGGCGCCCAGCCTATTTCACCAGCGCCTAATCCCGCATGATAATCGGTGAGCTTATAACAATTGGCATCGTACTGCGATTGGTGATAAAGTCCCAGGGTGTGACCGGCTTCGTGAGAAGCGGCTTCGGAAATTTTCTTGGGATTATAACTTAGCAAGGCTGAAAAAACAAAACAGGGATGATCATCGCCCCAGGTGAAAGATGAAACGAAGGCTACACCCCCGGCCATGTTTCCATACCAGCTGGAGGACGTGGTGATAATGACCCTCATTCTTTGATCAACAGGCGCCGCCATGAATTTTGTTGAATCAGTGGTGATATTAATATTGAATGGACGGAAATCTTCGGCTACCCTGTTAAAAATTTCTGTGATGCCGCCTGAATTCAATCCGGAGCCGGCGCATACGACCGGTGAGCCACTCCAGTTCCAACTGGTGCCCTCTACTGTATGACCGTCAAAATCAAGAAAGATAACCGCAGACGCGGCCGGGTAACTACTTAATACCGGTGACTGTGCCGCGGATAGCAAGCCGCAAAACAGCCAACTCAACAACCACCATGCGCTCAGCAGGTACTTCATAGGTTAGGATTTAGTTTTTCAAAGGGACAGGATTCCGTGGGAAGAAAAGGACGGATTAAGAACTTTTATTCATTGATCAGCTCATGGTATTTTTTCTTGATTAAATAATATTGATCGTTTTCTCTTTGCAATAAAAACAAGTCGCCATGTTGAAAACTGATGATACGGCCGGTATAACTGGCCGCACCATCAGTAGTAGTGGATGAGGAAAGGGTCAACGTGGCACCGTTGAACTGGGTCGAACGAATAACAACACTGCGAATGCTGTTATTATATTTACTGGCTATTGAAACTATTTTTCCATTGAAACCCGGAAGTTTTTTGTCGGCGAAACTCACAGCAGCAGCATTTCCCCTGGCAGCATCATGGCTGAACAGGCTCTTTAATTCGTCGATGGTAACAGGAATTTTATCAGGGAAGTTTGAAAATAATGCCGGCTTATTGAAATCAGGTTCATTAATGGTAGCCCTGTTTTGAGCAAAACCTGTTGCGCAGCAGAGTATGAATAGCAGGCCAGGGCCCGAAAGTTTCAGGTAATTCATTGGATATCTTTAAAAAATAGAAATTAGTCGTGCAGGTGGTTCAGTCTGCAACAGTAATCAGGGAGGGTACGGAGATCAAAGATTTCGAAAAGTTTTTTAGAACTCCAAGGAATGGGCAAGGATAGTATGATAAAAAGGGTGATAGTACGTTTGGCCTTGTAGTAAATATGCTGGGGATAAATTTTAATACTGTCCCGTCGATAACATAACGAGTGTGCAGGCTTCCATAGTTTCGATATTTTTTTCTTGAGCCAGCTCAATTAATTCCTCATTTTCCGCGCCGGGGTTAAAGATGATTCGTTTGGGGTTCAATGAAAGAATATAATCATAGTATTCCCGCTGGTGCGATGGGTTCAGGTAGAGTGTAACCGTATCAACTCCTGTAACAGGTTCTTTGTCTTTGGTAACACTTACGTCACCTACTTTTGTATGTTTACGTCCAATGGCCACGACGGGGTGACCATGATTTCTTAAGCGCTGAATGGCGAGATAACTATACCGGGATGGATTATCAGATGCACCGAGCACCAGTGTTTTTTTGTTCACCATAATGACGATAAAGTTACAACAACACGGGGAAGGATACATTTGTTCGGGAGCCATCCATTAAAAAGCTGGTGCAGGGAGCTTTCTGAAAATAATCAACGAATGGTTCTCCATAAATAGTTGCGGCATCCAGTTTCATATCAAATGAAATGGCGGGGTAGATATTCCAGGTGGGATGTTCTATTTCAAACTCCCGGCTTTTAACAGAGTTTTGCCGCGTATACGCATAATAGTGATCACGGGTAAATGATTCAAGAGAATAATTCGCCGGCTCGGCAGGGTTTGGTCGGGTAACCAGTTCGAGATAATTCCAATCATGACCCGTATTCCAATAATAGGCTGTTTTCTTTTCTTTGCCGGTATTGGTAAAAGAATGTTTCATGGGTAAGGAAATAAAGTTTTCACGATAAAGCCATTTAGCAGCAAGACCGATCAGTTTGTAAGGGGCAATCTCTTTAATAAAGACAACGCCGTTTCTCCATCCATACCGGCTTTTTTGTCTTACATAAAAACGAAGGTTTATTTCTTCAAAGCAACGATAAAAGGGACAGGGGATGCCAGTGATCACCGGGCGGCTAAACATGAAACCCAGCAGGCTCATATAATAATTCCCGTTCCAGTCATTGAGTTCAGTTTTGTAAGGAATATATTCCCCGAGCAGTTTTTTATCCGCTTCAAAGGTGGCGACCAGGAGGTTGGTTCAGTCAGCAGTCAGTAATGATCTCATACCATTATTTTAATGGCCTTTATTTTCCTAATAGCGCTGATGGTCTTATTTCATAGTTGCGGACCTCGACAAAGCAAAGCCCGGTATAAAAGATTGCCATAACGGGAGCTGTAAAAGCCAATATCCAGTAGGAGCCAATGGGAATGGTTATTACACTGAAAAAAGCTATCCATTGATAAATGTACCGGACGCCCCATTTCCGGGTATGCCAGCTATTCATTGCATGAGTAAGCATGCTGATGGTTTGCCAGGCTCCCACGATAAAATAGCTTTCAAGCATCCAGTCCAAACGATCTTCGCTGTTAAACCGTATAGTGAAGAGGAGAAGCAACGCCAGGTTGATCCCAATATCTGTTATTTTAAAGATTCTCATATCGTACTATTTAAAGTTTCAGAAACAAATGAAAATAATATTCAAAAAAAATATAAAGATTTGTTTTATACTTTTTCAACGGTCCCTTCCGCCACCGGTTTTACCCTGTAAGCATACATGATCCACCACAGGTAAACGGCCAGCATCAGCGGAAATATTAGAATCGTGATCATCTCTGCGTTATTGTAAAGAGTCGTCTTATTTCCTACAAGCATAATCATAAAATTCAAAACAACTCCACACCAGTAAATTATGATCGATTTTTGAATGCCTTCAGTTGACCAATAATTGATGCCTACAATCATCGAATGTACTACCTGCAACACACCGAGTACGATCAGCCAGAGTGCACCGAGGAAAATGGCGTCCGTGGAAAAAAAAGCTATAAGTCCCAGCAAAGCGGTAATCGCC
>JANOCH010000690.1:0-3446 GCA_031412015.1 Chitinophagaceae bacterium | reverse complement strand
CCGTCGTTAGGTGTACTCGCTAAAATGGTAATAGGAAAGGTAAGACCCCCATCTGTAGAAAGCTGAATGCTTACGTTGGTACAATTGACCGGCGCGACATTGGTACCAGCGATATTCCATGTCACCGTTTGAGAGCTTCCTCCTGACCATGAGATACCTGCCGCCGAAGGCACTGTTACAAGAAAAGGACCACTGACCGCATTAACGGTAACTGATGTTTCATCGAAGCAAACCCCGCCGCCACCTGCACGGTTGTCCCGCGCGGTTAATCTGAATGTCATGCTACGACCGTAAGAAGGTAATATTTCGCCGATGGTAGTAGTGTTGGTTACCTGGTCCGACAATTTAGGAAAATACCTGGTAGTACTGCTAACGGGCTCAAACGACCGAAACAATGGGGCATTACCAGTCGGGAGATTCCAATTACCGGCAGGCCCGGCATCCAACTGTTCCCAGGAATACGTTAATGCATCACCGTTGCCATCAGTCCCCATTCCGTCTAATACAAAGGGCGTTGACCTGGGAATGGTGTAGTTGCTTCCGGCGTTGACAATAGGAATAATATTGCCTGTCGCCGAAAGGGTTCCGCAGGTTGAACCAGCTCCACTGGTGACAAAAGTGCTGATCTCGTCAAAACTGATCGCATGGAAATAAGGAATGCTATTTTGTCCCAGGTCGTTGCTACCGCAGATACCTGCATAACCCATCATAGTAATGCCACTCCCGGGTTCTACTGCCGTGGAGGCACTCCGATTACCGTTACAGGAACCCGTCGTAGCATTAAAAGTATGTGCGGCGTCAAATTGGTGACCCATTTCATGGGCCACATAGTCAATATCATAAGGATCCCCTACCGGTGTCGGAGAACCTGTCACGCCTCTTGCTTTAGAGCTTCCGCAAACAACACCTAATTGAGCTACACCACCGGCGCCGGTACTGAATGTATGGCCAATATCATAATTGGCGTCACCGATATTGGTGGTAATGACAGTTTGACTTTCATCTAGTAGTGCCTGGCCATCGTCATTAGCGGTAAAAGGATCCGTAGCCGGATTGAGAAATACCACCTGGTTATTATTTCCAACAAGGTTAAGGCTTACCGATAATTCTTTTTCATAAACTCCGTCTACCCTGTTAATACTGGTAACGATAGCCGATAGGGCCTGCGCCACCGTCGGATTATTATTGCCCACAGCAGCCCTCGCGTATTCTCCTGTGCAGGCGATGGCCAACCTGTAGCTTTTTAATTGCGTTCCAACGCAGGGACCTGCCATAGGACGGTTACCTGCCCCTCCTCTTTGTACGTCGGACGAACCCTTTATTTCATATTCAACAAAAGGATCCTTATCCTTAAAGTCCTTTTTATAATAGACTATATAATTCATGAGATCAAGCTGGCGGTATGGGTCTATAAAAATATTGCCGGTAATGTCGGACAATACCATAGCATGAAATCCCAGTTCCGTGAAATCTATTTTAACGGTAGCCGTTGGGTCATCGATCCCCTGTCCCGCATAGGTCTTAATACCGGGGAACTTAACTGATAATACCGGGTCCATTACCGGGCTCTCCCAAATACTGTATCTAGCCCTGCCTCCTTCCGGCATCGGCAACTCGATGACAGCAGTATTTCCTTTAAGGGCCAGGCCGGGTTGTGAAGTAAGCGCCTTTAAAAAACCCTGCATTCCGTAAGTGTCAAGGGATACGCTTTTATATTTTTCGGGAATGATCACTCTTTTGCCGGCAGTAGTAGCGGATATGTCGCCTTCTTTTTTTTCCGCGAAAAAATAATTCTGTGCTGAAAGCTCAAAGGAAAAGGTGATAGCTGATAACAGGATAAAAAAGGTCCGGCGCATCATTTTCATAAACAATAATTAGGGTTCTAAATTGCTTAAAAATATCATTATTTTTTTGGTTATCAATTTTCCGCATCGGAAAATAAAGTCCCCTACATAACGCAAAAAAAGAGAAATCGTTGCTAAAGTGATGGCCGGGGGTCAAATTGGCCTGATTATCCGGAAAAAATGCAGTTAAATTCAAAAAAAATCCCGCCTCCTTACAGAAGCGGGCTGATTCATTTAGAGGATCGCAAAGGGATGATCAAACTTATCGTCATCATTTTTCCTGTTTCTCTTCAGCTATTCTTTGATCACAAGGACAAATTCGTTTAAACGCAATGATTCAATAACTTTTTTCATACATCAATCTTTAAAGGTTAATGAATAATTGAATTGAAAATCCCGTCCCTTTTCAGAGACGGGACCATTATTTGTAACCCGGTCGGACTCCCGACTTCGGGCTTTATGACTTTCTTAATAACCCATGCCACCCATGTCAGGAGCACCATGCGAATGAGGAGCTTCTTCTTTCTTAGGTTTGTCAGCTACTACTGCTTCAGTAGTCAATAACATACCGGCAATTGAAGCCGCGTTTTCCAACGCTACACGGGCAACTTTAGTAGGGTCGATAACACCGGCTTTGAAAAGGTTCTCGTATACTTCAGTGCGGGCATTGAAACCAAAATCGCCTTTACCTTCTTTAATTTTCTGAACCACGATAGAACCATCTATACCGGCATTAGAAATTATGATACGGAGCGGTTCTTCCAGTGCACGGCGTACAATAGCCATACCTGTTTGCTCATCAGCTATCTGGCCTCTTACTTTAGCATCCAGGCTTTCGATAGCACGGATATAGGCCACACCACCGCCAGGCACAATACCTTCTTCTACCGCAGCTCTTGTTGCATGTAAAGCATCGTCAACACGATCTTTCTTTTCTTTCATTTCCATTTCGGTAGCGGCACCAATATACAATACAGCTACACCACCAGCCAACTTCGCTAAACGCTCTTGTAATTTTTCTTTATCGTAATCAGAAGTAGTGTTTTCTACCTGTGCTTTTATTTGATTTACCCTGGCAGTGATTTCTTTCTTATTGCCTTTACCACCAACGATAGTCGTATTGTCTTTATCAATAGTGACAGAAGAAGCCTGGCCTAAGGAAGTAAGGTCAGCACCTTCTAATTTATGACCCAACTCTTCGCTGATAACAGTACCTGCGGTCAGGATAGCGATATCAGTTAGCATTTCTTTACGACGATCACCAAAACCAGGAGCTTTAACAGCAGCTACTTTAATGGTGCCACGCAATTTGTTTACCACCAATGTTGCCAATGCTTCGCCTTCCAGGTCTTCGGCAATGATCAATAAAGGACGACCACTTTGAGCAACTTTCTCCAGGATATGAAGAATGTCTTTCATAGCAGAGATCTTTTTATCATAGATCAGGATATAAGGATTCTGCAGTTCAGCTTCCATTTTTTCACTGTTAGTGACAAAATATGGAGATATATAACCACGATCGAAGTGCATACCTTCTACAACATCAACCGTAGTATCGGTACCTTTTGCTTCTTCCACAGTAATCACCCCTTCTTTACCTAC
>JANOCH010000689.1:0-8539 GCA_031412015.1 Chitinophagaceae bacterium | reverse complement strand
CCAGTTTGGAGTTGGTTGCTGGGTCCGTATATTGATGCATTGATGAAAGTCAGAAATGAAAAGGCAGAAGTGAAAAAAGTAATTAAAAACTTTGCTTACCATTTGACAGAAGGTTGTATAGGTTCGGTGTCTGAAATATTTGATGCGGAGGCGTCGCATCATCCCAGGGGTTGCGTGGCACAGGCTTGGGGCGTGGCAGAGGTATTGAGGGTGATAAAGGAATACGAGGTGTATGATACAAGAATGGAAAAGACAGGAACCAAAATGGACGAAACTAAAGTCATACAATAGTTTTTCACCGAACTATTATAACCTATTCGATATAAGTAATAATTGCCTGCGCCTGCTTCGCCGCAAGTAGGTAAAACTTTTTTAATTTCCTATAGTCTTTAACAAGCCAATCAATTTCCTCTTTATTGTTCTCCCAAGATTGTGGATATATGCCGGCAGCATTCATTTCTGATGCGTTATACGATCTCCTTAGGTTAACTTCCGGAATGGTTGATAAGGCATCGCAAATTTCTTTCACCTGTTCTGTTGTCAGATACTGAGCCGGTCCATAACCCATATCCTGTCCTTCGTCCAATATCTGTCCGCTAAAAATAGCCTTAGTTAAAATCGGGCTTGTGGGAGCAGCCTGGGTTAACAAGTAATTAATTGCATCCCAGGATTTATGTATGTCCAGCTTGTATTCGCTGTCTTCCATTTCTTCCGAATCTACGTATTCTTCGAGCAAAACAGAGTTTTCAATAAATGAATTAAGCTGCTCATCATCCACCCGCAGCAAAATTCCAATCATGCTCATATTCACTCGTGAGTTTTTGGTACTTCCGTAAACATATCTACTATCAGAAATTGATTTGCTGAGTTTAATATTAGCTTAAATGGAAATAATTTATGGCTTTAGACAATAATAGATGATTACTTCGACCTGTTCCAATATATCTTTAAATTTTTTGTCGCCCTTCCCGCCGCAACAATATCAGGCTTCCCATCACCATTCATGTCCATCACCTGCAGGTCTTCGGTAGCCATTCCATTCTCATCGATCCAATAAAAATCCCATTTTGTATTACTCTTATCCTGTGGTACATAAAGCTTGAGGCCTGTTTTGCCAGCGGCGTTGGGGATCCTCCAGCCCGCTATCACCTGGTCGTAGCCAAGTCCCAGCAGATCTGCTGTTGAAAGAGCGTGTCCTTCTTTTAGCTGATCATCTAATACGACACGGGTTTTATAGTCAGCTCCTGCATATACCACTACCGCTGTTCCGTGCATCGGTTCAATAGTGGCGATAAATTTTTGTTTGTTTTCCGAATTTCCTATTCTCACTTCGCCGGCACTGTTTTCCACTCCTTGCATTTTCAGTGCCGCGGTCCCAACATTCTTGCCACTGAATGCTGTTATCGCTTTTATCCCTTCCTTACCAGCAATAAACAGGTCAGTTTGATTCGCTGATTTCTTTTCTGTTATTTCAAGATTATGCGTAAGATGCATTGACTGATCAAGCAAGTTCATCTTCCATTTATCCTTTGGATTTTTCGGAAACTGGTAAGCGAACATCTTAACGCCTTCGCCTTCACCATTCTTATTACCTCTACCATGAAGCGGTAAAACAACCAGACAAAAATTCCCATCCGAAGATCTTACCCAGCGCATCCGGTGGATAGTTGGTTCATGATGCAATTCAAACGCTTCCCAAATCTGTGTCGGATCTTTTGGCCGGATCAAATAATGAACGGAACCTGATTTACTGGTATCGGTTGTTTCACCCGGGTTCCATTGGGCTCCAACGGCCACTTCCACTTTTCCATCTCCATCCAGATCACGGGCGGCTATACAAACATTATCATACTCTGTTAAGTTCTCAATCATGACAAACCGTTTCCAGTCGCCATTTCTATACCATACGAATTGCTTTTTATCCGCTAACAGAATGTCGGGTTTACCATCGCCGTCTACATCACCCAATGCCAAACCGTATCCAATAGAAATAGCAGCATCGATAGTCTGGGCTTCAAATTTTGGGGCAGCGCCATAGAAAGTTTTGCTTTCAACCATCAGCTGTAAAAAGAAAAGAATTAAATGCATATCAATGAATTTAATAAGACATTAAACAGATTTCCCGCCATCAGTCGCCGTCGGCTTTGGAAGGGCCATGAAGTAAAATATCACCAATAAAGTTACGACCGCTGTAATAACAAAAGCAGTTGCGGCATTGAATTTATACCAGATTAACCCCGTCAGTGAACTAGCCAGCATCGTACAAATGCTTTGAAGTCCCGAAAAAGTCCCAATGGCTGTTGCTGTATCCTTCTTGTCAGTGATATTAGAGATCCATGCCTTGGAAATTCCTTCCGTAGCAGCTGCATAAATACCATACAGCAAAAAAAGCACGAAAAAGAAATAGAGATTAGTATTTATCGACATTCCCATATAGACCATTGCAAATAAGCCAAGTCCAATAATAAAAATTGTTTTTACTCCCACCTTATCGGCAATGATACCAACAGGAAATGCAAACAGGGCGTAAATAAGATTGTAAAAAATATAAACCCCTATTACCACCGTATCGTCCAGCCCGGCCTGTTTGGCTTTCAGCAATAAAAAAACATCAGAACTATTAAACAACGTAAAAATAAGGAGCCCGATCACCAATCTCCTGTAGGCCTTCGGGCTTTCTTTCCAATAATGAAGAAAGGAGAAAAATGATATTCTTTTTTTTGCTCTACCAGCGGGCCTCCTTTTGTCCTTTAAATAATAAGAAGCTAAAACCGACAGAAGTCCCGGAATAAATGCGATAAAAAACAGAGTCTTATAATCCTGCGGATAGAAATATAAATAAACCAATGCCAGGGAAGGTCCGATCACTGCCCCTACAGTATCCATTGAACGATGAAAGCCAAAAACCTTTCCTTTTGTTTGTGGTGTTGCTTCATCAGACAGCAAGGCGTCACGGGCGCCTGTTCTGATACCTTTCCCAAAGCGGTCTATTGTTCTTGCAATGAATATCCATAAAGGATAAATGAAGATTGCCATCATCGGCTTAGAGATGGCGCTAAAAGCATATCCTAATTGCACGAAAGGAACCCGCCTGCCCGACATGTCGGAAAGTTTACCAAAGTATCCTTTACTTAATCCTGCTGTTGCTTCGGCAACACCTTCCAGGACACCGATCAGCACCACCGAGAAGCCAATCGACTTTAAGTAAACCGGCATTACTGGGTATAGCATTTCGCTTGCTGTATCAGTCAGCAAACTTACTATTGACAAGATCCAGACTGTTCGGGTTATATGTTTCACGATTCTTTCTTTTAATCCGGTTTGGTTATGTCAGCCGAACCAGGAACTCAATAGAACTACGACAGTTGAAGTTAGGAATTCGAACCGGGATATATTCGTTCAGTTCAAATCGCTGTCGAACTGGCGGGTGAAGATTTTGAGTATTTCATTTTATGGATCGCAGTTTCCATTGCACTGGTGATGTATGGCGCAGGGAAATGTTCAGTTGACAAGTGGTTCTTAAAATCGAATGCCAGATGAAGATAAAGCTTCGCGAAGCTTGCAATTAAATGAACAGTTGTTTTGCCTCGAATAATATTTTGAAGATATTGCAGTTGAAATAAATTTATTTCTTCAAAACCTGATCTGTTTTAATACAGTTTACATCAACTCATGAGAAAATTAATTTTCCCGCTTTGCGTACTCTTTTTTTCCGGCCCATTGTATTCGCAAAATAATCCTTTCAAAAAACCAAGAGCACGGGATCTCGCTATTCCTTTTGATGGCAAAACCGGCACCTTAAATGCGATCACGGATGTGCCCGGTGTATTGGTGGGATATAAAACGATCATTAAAGAACAGGCGCAAACAGCTACGGGGAATGGCCCGGTACGCACCGGTGTAACGGTTATCTTTCCAAAAGAAAAAACAAATGAGCCTGTTCCTGCTGCATGGTTTAGTTTAAATGGTGACGGAGAAATGACGGGGTTGGCTTCGATCGAAGACTATGGATTTAACTATGGCCCTATCGGCATCACCAATACCAATAGCGTGGGAGTGGTGCATGACGCTATCGGTGAATGGAATATCAAGCATTTTTCAACGGGTCAGTTGGTTGATTTTTCTTTTGGTCTGCCGGTGGTGGCTGAAACATGGGACGGGCTGCTAAATGACATACAGGGACTGCATGTAAAAAAGGAAGATGTGTTTGAAGCATTGGACAGTGCTAAAAGCGGCCCGGTGGCGGAAGGTAATATTGGCGGTGGCACTGGTATGGCCTTATATGGATTTAAAGGTGGCAATGGAACCTCCTCACGAATAATAAAGATCGATACGGCCAATTACACCGTGGGTGTTTTTATGCAGGCCAATTTTGGCGGACGAAATGACCTGCTGATCGCTGGTATTCCCGTAGGAAGAGAAATAAAAGATCACCAGGCCGTATTAAACAATCCAAAGAAAAAAGATGGCTCTGTTATCATTATCATCGCCACCGATGCACCATTGCTTCCTTCGCAATTAAAATTAGTGGCTAAAAGGGCAGCCATGGGAATTGCCCGAACCGGCAGTTTTGCGCATAACGGGTCAGGCGATATTTTCCTCGCCTTCAGCACGCAATCACCTCCACACAATGTAAAAGGAACGCATCAAACCTGGAATGTGTTGACAAAGGAAGCACTCGACAGGGTTTTCAAAGCAACGGTGGAAGCCACGGAAGAATCTGTGATCAATGCCTTGATAGCGGCAGAGACTATGAAGGGTAAGAATGGTAATACTTTTTATGCAATACCGCATGACCAGGTAAAAGCGATATTGAAAAAATATAACCGTTAGAAATTTATTCCGTCCAAAAAGAACCAACGAAATAGGTTCTTGCATTACCAGCGATGAAAACTCTTTCACCTTTATCCTCGCAAAACAGCTTACCTACTCTGTCAGAAAGCTGCATAGCCATCATTGTTTTCTTATTGAGACGTCTACTCCAGTATGGGATCAATGAACAATGCGCCGACCCGGTAACAGGATCCTCAAATATCGAAGCCTGTGGCGTAAAGAACCTTGATACAAAATCACAATGCTCACCGGGAGCGGTAATAATAATGCCTCCGGGATCCAGGTTGACCTGGTCGACGATCTGCCGGTTGATTTTGATGTCACGAACATCCTGTTCGGTTGAATAAATCAAAACAAAATCTCTTGATAATAAAACTTCGTTGGGTTGTTTACTAAGTGATTCTTTTATTATAGATGGCAACTCTGCTTTCACCGGAACCCTGGAGGGAAAGTCTAAAGTATACATATCATCTTCGGCGGATACCTGTAATATACCGCTACGGGAATGAAAGACCATACAATCGCCAGTATAGCGCAGAACAGTTTTTAAAATATGTGCCGCTGCCAGTGTTGCATGCCCGCAAAGATCCATTTCTATTTCAGGAGTGAACCATCGCAGGTTGAAGTCGCCCCCTTTTTGGGAGGAGTTGGGAACAAAAAAAGCTGTTTCGGCAACCGCATTTTCTTTGGCGATCTTTAACAGCATTTCATCCGGCAGCCACTCCCGGAGCGGAACTACACATGCGGAGTTACCGCCAAATATCTGATCGGTAAAAGCATCTACCTGGTAAATATCCAGTTTCATAGATTCTAGCCGTTAAACTTGTTTATCAAAACTCTCTCCTATAAAATCCGGTTGAGCTTTACATATTGCAGTAACATAATAGTTTTTCCGTCTTTGATCTCACCACTTTCGATCATGGCGAATGCCTTATGAAAAGGTAGTTCCAGCACCTCAATATCTTCCTGCTCATGCTCTATACCACCGCCCTCATTTATTTTCATAGCGCTGGAATATTCAGCAATGAAAAAATAAATGATCTCTGTCACCGAACCCGGCGACATATACGCCTCAAATATTTTTTCTATGTGCGATACTTTGTAGCCCGTCTCTTCTTCTGTTTCCCGGCGAATGGCATCCTCCGGATTATCCTTATCGAGTAAACCGGCACAGGCTTCTATCAGCATGCCCGAATCGTTGCCATTAATATAGGTGGGTAATCTAAACTGTCTCGTTAGAATAACGGTCTTCTGTTCCTTATTATATAGTAAAATGGTGGCGCCATTACCCCTGTCATAGGCTTCCCGGTTCTGCGTTTGCCACTCCCCATCACTTTTTTGAAATTGGTAGGTAAGTTTTTTAAGAGTGTACCAGTTATTGGAAAGGATTTCGGTGTCCAGGATTTTTACTTTGGCGATCATCAGAAGCTTTGATTTGTTTTTACCTGCTTAGGTTTTCAGCTTTCGAAATTATGACAATGATTCGGAACGGTCTTATTAATTGATAAATAGTATATTGTTTCAATCCCAAAAAGGAATTTTCTCCAGGACTTGTCGCGACAGCCAGTCGGTTAAACCAAATAAACCCAGAAAAATCGCATCTGTGTTTATCTGCGTTCATCTCCCGAAGTCCCGGCACAAGTGGTAGCCAAAGCAAATCTATCC
Organism: Chitinophagaceae bacterium; assembly: GCA_031412015.1. Taxonomy (GTDB): domain Bacteria; phylum Bacteroidota; class Bacteroidia; order Chitinophagales; family Chitinophagaceae; genus Terrimonas_B. The sequence goes on along the minus strand of JANOCH010000689.1, from coordinate 2,041 downwards.
TTTATCCTTAACCTGCGGCCAATTCTTATCCGCCTTTTCAATTCTTTCCTTCCTCTCTTTGTTCCACATTTCACGAACTTCTATATTGTAGTTCAAATACAACTTACCATTCTCAATCGTCCATGCATCGGCATCAGTCGGCGCTTTATATCCATTGGATAAACCATAGGCACAATAACCACCGTACTGTGGTGCATATTTCTCGGGGTTTGTTTTAAACTTATCGAGGTTTTGCTGGGTTGAAAAATACCAGTTTGTATTATTCCAGGTGTGGAGTAGTTTCTCACTTCCTTTAACGGGTTTACTTTCGGTAAAATAAGCCACAGGATCATAACCCCTGATCGCCTTGTCGCCATGAACGAATGTGGGGGACTTCTGAGCCAACACAGACAAGCCTGTCAAAAAACTAATACTTACTACTAACGCAATCTTTTTCATACTAAAAATTTTAAACAAAGTTGACGAAGAACAGGGCCTGTATTTGTCCGGTATTTGACATACAGAGTTTGTTGAATGATATTTTTTTGAAATTCCGGTTGAAGTCATCCACCCGACAGAGATTTTTTTGTTTTCATCTTCTCTTTGTATTGTAAAAAAAGAAGATCGAACGTCAAATAGTTTTTCATGGCAAATCATTACGACATCATTATCATCGGTACCGGCAGCGGCGGCAGTACGATAGCCTATAAACTTGCGCCAACCGGTAAAAAAATCCTTATCCTGGAACGGGGTGGATTTATTCCGAAAGAAAAACAAAACTGGGATCCGCATGAAGTGGTAACACTCGGTCGCTATCGACCCAATGAAAACTGGTATGATAAAGATGATAAACCTTTCAAGCCCTATATACATTACAACGTTGGCGGCAATAGTAAAATGTATGGCGCCGCCTTATTCCGTTTCCGTGAAACTGATTTTGCTGAAGTAAAGCATTATGGTGGTATTTCCCCTGCCTGGCCCTTTGGTTATGAAACGCTGGAAGACTATTATACCAAAGCGGAAAAATTGTACAGTGTTCATGGCAAACGGGGTATTGATCCCAGCGATCCACCATCAGATGCTGACTATCCATTACCTCCATTGCCTTATGAGCCACTGGTACAGGATCTTGATAAAAAATTGCAACAACTTGGCCTGAAACCTTTCCCCTTACCGATGGGTGTAAAGCTCCCGCAGGATTATTCAGCAACAGAGGCCCCCGTTGTTTTGGAAAACTTCGACGGCTTCCCCGATCTGACCGATAGCAAAGCAGATGGACAAACCAGCTGTCTTCGACCAGCTTTGATGAATAAGAATGTCACCCTGCTGACCCACGCCTATGTTGAAAAATTAGACACTGATGCAATTGGAAAGAAGATAACAAAAGTGATCGCTGATGTAAAAGGTGAGAGAATGACCTTTAGCAGCGACCTGGTGATCGTGGCCTGTGGCGCCGTCAACTCTGCGGCCTTGTTATTACGTAGTGCCAATGAAAAACACCCGGCCGGGTTAGCCAATTCTTCCGGCCAGGTAGGAAGAAACCTTATGTTGCATCACAACGGTTGTCTTGTTGCTTTCACAAAAAAGAAAAACGATTGTGTCTTCCAAAAAAGTTTGGGTCTTGCTGATTTTTATCATGGCGCGGATGACAGCGAATACCCATTGGGTGAGATACAATTGATGGGAAGAAATGATCCAGATACTATTAATTGGATAGGAGAAACATTATTTCCTGGTAAATCGTATGAAGAACTGAAAGAGATGAGTATTGATTTCTGGCTGACCGCTGAAGATCTTCCCCATACCGATAACCAGGTAACACTTCGCCATGACGGCAGCATTAAAATAACTTATACAAGAACCAATTATACTGCCTATGAAAAGCTGAAAGAAAAATTGAAACAGGTATTTGAAAAACTGGGAGAAATAGATACTGATTATAAAAATGTGAAATGGGGCGGGTACGACCTTGATATTAGCGGCATGAGCCACCAGAATGGTACGCTTCGATTTGGCAAGGATCCAAAGACTTCCGTTCTCGACCTTAATTGCAAGGCCTATG
>JANOCH010000688.1:0-5770 GCA_031412015.1 Chitinophagaceae bacterium | reverse complement strand
GCCTCATCAGTGGTCATGCAGTTCTGCTTGTGGCGCTTTAGATTTTCATTGATAGCGGCTGTCCAATCACTGCCTATTCTTATATTATCGACATCCATGAATATTTTATTCGCGCCAAAGATTCTCTCCAATTCTGCTTTAACGAATCTTGAAGTCGGTCCTTCATCTTCTCTCCGATAACTTATAAAGGCCAGGGAGGTTGTCATTGTAAATAGCTGTTTTGGTGTTGTTTCGGCATTTATAGGGATGCATTTCAGCGCTTAGCTTAGCGCCATGTTGTTTAATAAAATCTCTACCCGGTTAGTTTTAAATGTTAAAAACCGATAGTACCAACTCCTTTATTTCACTACTTGCATCGAATTTATCCAGCAGTAATTTGGCCTGGTTCCATGTCGATGTGTGCGATGCTTTTTCTGTCGGAGCTATATCAACTGCCTGCTGGTACATGTCCGCCGCCTCTTTGTATTTCTGCTGAATCAGGAGTACTTCAGCAACAGTAGCAGTTTGCCAGTAATCACCGGGCACTGCCTTATTACCAACAAGCGGCTCTACTTTTTCAGCAAAACTTTTTCCCTTTTCGCTTTCACCAAGCAGGATACTTTTTGCGGCGGCATTAATACCTGTATAAAAATCATCCGGTGCTTTTCCGAACGCTTCTGCATAATAATTTCTCGATTGCCTTAACTCTGAGATATTACCGGATAACTTATACCGGTCCATCCATGTGCTGCCATAAATACCCAGCGTTTCGGGGTCAAGATGATTCAACGCATACAACTCGCCGAGAATTTCCTGCGCTTCATCCAAGTCTCCATCATTTCCACGCCGGTTAAGCGCCAGCGCCTTCAATTGCTTAGGTCTTATTGATTCCGGAAAATTCCTTTCTATTTGTCGCAGCATTTCTATTGCCTCATCCTCATTTCCTAATTTTATCAGTCCTTCAGCTGATTTGCAGGCAAGGGATGCAGTGGTTTTCCAGGACAATCCGCCCTCCTGGAACAATTGAAGTAGTTTTTGTGGTCTACCATTTTTTATTGCTGCAGTAATTTTTGCTGCAGCAATTCCGGATGCTTCATCCTGTTCCCATGCAAAATGAACAGCTTCTTCATTCAGGCTTTTTCCTACTATGCCATGCACCAACCTCAAAAGATCACCTCCATTAGGTCCATCAGGATAATCACCGAAATCAACAAACAATTTAGTGTTTGCAAAAGTTGGTAGTTGAACCTTTTCAATTTTTACTGGTACAAAATAAAAATTCTTATCATTGGTTGCCCTGCTTAATATGGTATCATATTCATTCCTCACCCACTCCGAATCCTTCGCGGCATTGGACCATATTAATACTCCTGCCTGGCTTTGCTGAAGTCCATCTTCCAATATTCTTACCAGCGAATCTCCCGGCTTTAATACATACTGATCAAGAAATACTTTAAATCCTAATTCTGTCAACACATCATACAAATTCAGTACCCATCCCCGATTGACAGACCGGTAAGAAAGAAATACATTCCATGCCTGCCCATCTTTAAGAGGATTAGGTTTAGGCGCATATTGCAGCCATTCCTGTGGTATTGGCATACTAATAAGAATTTAAGAATTATCAACCCATTTTTATTGTAAACTTATCCGGAAAATGCTTTCCCTTTACTTCCGTCGCTGCGGCGGTGGCATTCACTAGCGCCCCACTCTTTGCTGCTGCCTCGCCTATTTTATACAACTCAAACCGGCTATCTGCATTGCTCATTTCCACAAGATCATCTATCTGTTTTGTTGTGTAATCCTTATTCATCAACTTCTTTAAAGTAGGTCCATCTAACCAGAGATTATAGCGGAGATACGTTAGTAAACCTTTTTTGTCCGGATCATTGGTGATGAGATCGTCTGACAGATCGCCGGTCTCGCCATCTATATTCCATCTGGTATCACAATTCGACAGCCATTGCAGCACTGCCTGGTTATGCCAGCTCGCATCCTGCATCAGCATATCAGGGATCTGCTGCGCCCAGTTCAATAAATGTTGTTTTGAAACTTTCTTTGGTATCTTTTCCCATTTGCTCATACCAGTACCTACCGATACCAGTAAGATGTTTCCTGCTCCCATTCTCCAATGAAAAGGAAAACCTTTCAGCGTAGCTACCATCAACAATTGCAGCGATGGATTATTTGCCATACTTACCCCGCCATCGACAAATGCCGCTGTGCTTAATCCCCCTCCCACCTCTATCAGTTGCGGAATGAAATAGGTTGGTGCAGCGGCGCTGGCTCTTACCGCCTTCCACAACAATATATCCTTGTTCGTTCCATCGGGGCTGTTAAAATATTTCCCCCCGGGATGATTGATAAGCGGCCATACGCTATTCGTATCCGCTCTTTTGGCCACAATACATAAACCCGTTTTGATCTTGTCACTTTCCAGGGTGATCTGGCCAAACACGTTTTGTAGTTCTTTCTCCAATGGAGCTGCATCATAACTGCCTTTTAAAAAATCACCGGTCTCGAATATGTTCCACCACTTATATTTCTTAGCGAAGATCTTACCGCCAAGTTCCATATACATTTCAGTGATCTTCTCCACCTTCATACCAATAGCCAGGCAGGATGCAATAATAGAACCTGTGCTGGTGCCTCCTATCAAGTCAAAATAATCGCAGAGCCGGAACTCCGGATCGTCACCATGCTGTTTGCGAAGAACATCTTCAATCTTCTGAAGATATCCAAGTGTTAATGCACCGCGGATACCACCGCCATCCAATGCAAGAATACGTTTAGGCCCGTCGGGGTCAAAATGTTGCTGAAGAGTTTTCATGACTTACTATTTAAAATGTTTATTTCTTTGATTTTAGCGTAAGCATTTCAGTCACATTTTTACAGTTTGTCGTAATAGCTATTTCTTTCAACGGTCCTGGTAAAACTGTACAAAAAAATTCAACCCAAAGTTTCCAAAGGAGCTTATCAAGGGGTTTCCTACAAACAACGAAGAGAAATATAGTTCAACAGAGTTCATTGAACTAATCAGAAGGCCTTAGAGGTGAAAATAAAGTTATGACAAAGTATTTAACTTAAAAAGAATGATTTTCTCAAGCAAATAAAAATCAGGATAATTCACCTGGAAAAAGAACTTTTAAAACCGTCAATATTTCTCGCGGGAATTTGTGCTAATTTCAATACCGCAGTATGATGCAAAATACCGGAGGGTTAAATATTTTTATAATTGCGCCGCTGTCAAACCCTTTTTAATAACTTACCGAATTATCTACCAAAACTGATCAGAATGAAACTTTCTTATATTGCCGCAACCGCAGTAATAGTTTTATTTCTCTTATCCTGCTCTGAAAACAAAAGTTCAACTATGCAAAAAGATTTGGCTATCAATAACGAACTTAAAAAAATTACATCCCTATTGCAGGACAGTAGTTTTGCCCTGGAAATGGCAAAGAACCAGGATGCCGCTTATTATATTTCACAAGGACAAACCGTGCCCGCATTTTTACCCGATAGTGCCGACACTTCTACCATCGTAAGAAGTTTGAAAGAGGAAAAGATCGCTACCAATATCGCCGCCTTTTATGCATTGGAGTGTGGTATCGGCGCCTTAGTAAACCAAAAAGGAGGAAGCCCCGGCGAGTGGTTAAATAAAGTGACCGGAAAGCAATTGGACTCAACAGAAATATTAATCCTGAATCGCTTTGCCAATGCTACCTGGAAGGCCGGTCAACCATTCAGGGGTCTGAAGCGGATAACAAGAGATGTCTTTATTTCCCCGGTATTTTTGCCAGCCGATGAAATTAAAAAAGACTACGACCAGGTGCTGGCAGCTGCTAATAAATTATTACCGGCGCTCCAGGAAGTAAATGATTCTTCGGCGGAAAGTCAATTTAAGAAGATCAGCGATTTACTGAAGGATAAACAATTTGCGTTAGAAATGGCGCAACATATGGAGGCTGCTTATTACACGGCGCAACAACTGCCCATACCTGCTTTTTTAAAACCGGGAGAAGATACGGCCCCTATCAGGAAGAGCATAAAAGAAGAAAAGATCGCTACCAATATTGCAGGCTTCTATGCCCTGGAATGTGGGCTTAGCTACCTGGCTACGACACAAAAAAAATTACCTTCAGTCGTTTTGCAGTCTATACTCAACGATAGCATCAGCAAGGATGACAAAATATTATTTGAACGCTTTGCCAATGCTACCTGGAAGGCAGGTCAGCCTTTCCGGGGACTCGACAGGATCACAAGGACCACATTCACTTGTTTTGATCTGCTCACGCCTGAAGAAATTGAAAAAGATTGGGTGCAGATAAAAACCGCAGCAGCGAAGTTAAGCAAGGCACTATTGCCCCTATAACGATGTTCCATCCTGTCCCATTGTTTTTCTGGTCTTGCAAGCGCATATTGCAAGAAGAACCCCATCAGCAATAATTTGCTTTTCCTCTCTATTTCTCCCTAACTTTAAAACATCTATTTAAAATATATTAAACGATCAGCTATGTCACCATCACGCCGCGACTTTATCCGTAAAACCGCCATTACTTCTGCGGGCCTTTATTTCGGAGCCAATGCGTTCAGCGCTAAAAGTTATCGAAACATCATTGGAGCCAATGACCGGGTAAGGGTTGGTGTCGTGGGGTTTTCCGACCGGCACCGCAGTTCGCATATCCCCTGTTTTATGAATCATTATAAGGAATTGAATTTCGACCTGGTGGCCGTCTCAGACATCTGGAAAAAAAGAAGAGAGGAAGGCGTTGCTATTTGGAAGGAAAAAATACAGCATGATGTGATCGCCTGCCGCAACAATGAAGAAATGTACGATAAAAAATTAGTGGACGCGGTATTCATCGGCACAGCCGATTTTCAACATGCCCTGCACACCATCGAAGCCGTACGGGCTGGTTGCGATGCCTATGTAGAAAAACCATTCGCCGAAACGATGGAAGATAACCGTGCTGCTTTAAAAGCGGTAAAAGCCGGCGACAGGATCGTACAGATCGGATCTCAAAGAAGAAGCGGTAAAAATTATACCGCAGCCAATGAATTTATTCGTTCGGGAAAATTTGGCCCGATAACAATGGTTGAGTTGACATGGAATGTAAATCAACCCGGTCGCTGGCGGAGACCCGCACTACTAGGCCAGTTGAAGGAAGAAGACACCGACTGGAAAAGATATTTAATGAACAGGCCATTCGAAAATTTTGATGTAAGAAAATATCTTGAGTTCCGCTTATTCTGGCCTTATTCTTCAGGTTTACCAGGCCAATGGATGAGTCACCAGATAGATACGGTCAATTGGTTTAGCGGTTTGCAGTATCCACGCACGGTGGTGGCAAATGGAGGTATCTATATGTGGAAAGACGGAAGGAAAAACTGGGATACCATTACCGCTGTTTTTGATTATGGTCCTGCGAATGATCCTTCCACAGGTTTCCAGGTAACTTTTTCTTCGCGTATGCACAACGGGGATGAAAATCCTGCAGAGATCTACTATTCCAATGGAGGCGAACTAAACCTGATCACCAATACAGTCTCACCCAAAGGAGGTTTGTCAAAAAGATTCGCAGATGAAATGAAAATACAACCGAATCTATTGACTGAACAAAGTTTGACCCAGGCGGATAAAGTGATAGCTTCTGCGAATACCGGTGGCGATTCACTTACTTCCAATCATATCCGAAACTGGATGGAATGTGTACGCAGCCGCAAACAACCCAATGCCCCGGTGGAAGCAGGGTATGGTCATTCTATAGCTACGTGTATGACCACTGCTGCC